>JABCTV010000004.1 GCA_018238205.1 Candidatus Thorarchaeota archaeon | reverse complement strand
AGTCTCTTAAAGGCAAGCTTTTTGGCTAAATAGGTAGCTGCAATAGTGGATACGTTGCCGATACCGGGCCAGGTAGCCAGCATAACCGGCGAGTTAAGTTTAGGCCGGGCATAAATCTTGACTAGTTTTTTCATTCCATCACGCCCCTTTTTTAGTTTTTGACTGCTACTGACACACTGGGGCAATAGAAGGAAGGTGTGTTAATCGAGTCGCCTTCCCACTTGGCATCACTGCCAACAGCGGTAATCTCCTTAAGCAACTGGTAGACATTTCCAGAAACCATAGTATCCTTGACCCTACCTACTATTTTACCACTTTCTATCTTATAACCAAGTAGGACGTTACCGCTGAAATCGCCGCTCAAAATGTTGCCCTGTGCCGCTCCCATAAGGTACTCGATAACCAGTCCTTCCTTGACGTCGTTTACCATTTCTTCAAAGGTAGTGTTACCTGGGGTGAGGATAAAGGCGGTGGGGGCCGGAGCAAGCAACCCGCCGCTGTTTCTAGTGCCGTTACCCGTGCTCTGTGTGCGGGCGAGGGCAGCTGTTTGCAGGTCGTAGATGAAATTAGCTATTTTCCCCTCTTCAACAAGGGGGGTACACCTGCTGGGTACGCCCTCATCATCAGCAGGACGGCTTTCCGGGCGGTAGTCTATTGTGGGGTCGTCACGTAACGAGAACTTTTTGTCAAAGACCGGTTCGCCGGTTCTATTACCTATCGGTGAAGCCCCCTCCAGAACTGTCTTGCCATTGAAGGCTGCCATCAATGGTGGGATTAGGGCGCTGGCTACTCCGCTGGGGGTAAAGACTACCGGCATTCTTTTGCTTGGTAATCGGGCTTGATTTTTGGCTAATTCAAGCTGCCGGAGCACAACGTCGGTTATGGCCCTGGTCTCGCTTATGGGGTGGCACGAGCTTTCACTTTCACCGACAAAGAGCATATCCGTGTCGTGGATCAGGTGACCTTCGATACCGAGAGCAAAGGCGCTCTGTTTGTAGTTTACCTCGCCGCCGTGGGAGTTTATGATACGGACCGATGTTGTGCCCTTATTTACCTCAGCCTGACATAGAATATCCTGGCTGTGTCCCCTGACTGTGGCTACCAGTTCTTCGCCGAGCTTGACCATTTCATCCAGTGATATTGATTCTACGTCAGGGTCAAAGACCTTAATCTCCGGGTAGGGGGTCAGTGATGGGAGCTCAAACTCGGCTTTTATGCCGAATTCGGCTGTTTCTACTGCGGTAATGACCAGGTTCCGGCTGCCGCTCGTCCCGCTGCTGATGGCATAGCCTATCCTGCCGTTTTTAACAATGCGTAAAGCCGTGTAGCTGCTCTGCTTACTCTGGATGTGCTTCAGGCGGTTGGCTTCAAACTGGACCGGGGTTTCCTCCGCAGTGACCATAAAGACTTCGGCTTCCTCGGCTGCTTGTTTAGCCTGGGCCAGGATATTTTCCATTTAGCTGCCTCCTACCAGGCAGTGGCGGATTCTGATATGGGGGCTACCATTGGAGACAGGGAGGGGCGCCTGCCTCCCCTTGCCACAGCCACCACCCTGATTCATCTCCAGGTCGTTACCAATAGCATCTATTTTTGCTAAAACTTCAAGGATATTTCCAGCAATAGACACGTCACGAACCATCTGTCCTTTCTCGCCATCTTCAATGATATATCCATGGCTTGCTTGAAACATAAACTGACCTACCGAAGGACGAGTATATCCGTAATTAAAACTACAAAGGAGAATTCCGTTCTTTGTATCTTGAACGAGTTCGTCTAGGTCCCAATCACCAGGCTCCATGAATGTATTAGACATTCTTGATAGAGGAGCGTGCATGAAAGATTGGCTTCTTGCTGCACCATTTAGTTCCATATCCAAACGGCTGGAAGTTTCAAGAGTGTGAAGGAGCTCTGTAAGAATCCCATCTTTAACCAGAGTGCGTTTCTTTGTCTTAGTACCCTCCCAGTCATATTCGTAGGACCCGCGTTTTCCATCCATTGTTGGATCGTCAGTAATGCTAAGGTATTCTGGACCGACTTCTTTACCAACTTTATCTTCGAGCACAGTTGTGTGAGATGTCCAGTTATCTGCTTCTGTAGCATGTCCAAAGGCTTCATGTATCATGACACCGTTAAGTATGGGGTCCATAACAACATCATAGGAGCCTCCTTTCGCAGCAACAGAGGATAGAAGTTCAATAACAAGTTCAGCTGCAGCATTCCCTATATTCTGAGCTTCATCAATATCCATTACTTCAAAACCACCTCGCAATCCCAAAGATTTCAAAATTCGTTGACGATTTGCCCCATCTTTTGCAGTTGGAGCAGAAATGATACGCGGAATTGAGTTTTCGACATACACATTCGTTCCAAGAGAATTTGTTATGTATAGTTCTGTGTGCATATCCCCGTAAATAGATCGCGTGGATGCAATTCGCTTATCGAAATCATGTGCCTGATCGTCAATCATCTTGACCAAGGACATCTTCTCATCTATTGAGATACTTCTGAAAGGTTTCTTCACCTTGTATTCAAAATGGTCTTGAAAAGTGGGGCCATCAATCTCAAATTTCTCAGCAACTTTCTCTCTTGTAGCCAACGCCATCTTGGCCACTGATTCACCTGTAGATCTCATTCCAGCAGGGGTAAGATCGGTCGTCTGAGCAAATGCCCAAGCACCTTCGATAAATGCGCGAATTCCAGCTCCTTTTAATCGAGATGCCATCGATTGCTTAGAAACACCATCGTTGATTTCGATGATTGTAGTGGATGTATTTTCAATCCGCACATCTGCAAAACTTGCACCAACTTTGAGCGCAGCCTCAATGGCTATCGTTGCGAGGTCTTCCATTTGAATCTCCTTTTCAAACTGCAGCCCTTGATTGCTTGTTTTAACTTATGTGGCTTGGACATCGGTTGAGAATATACTGACAGTAATACACGGGTTATTCTTGGATAGCTCCTCGATAGAGCTAGAATACCGGAGGTACTCACTTGACAGAAGATATGTCAGCAGAACAGTGTCAATCCTGCAAGAACCATAGAGCAACTCACATCTGTGAGGACTGTGGTGTAGTGCTTTGTTCGGATTGCCTTGGTAACAGGTCAAACGAGTACACAGTATGCGGAAACTGTCATCACACATTAGGAGAATCAATTCCTGGTGAAAAGTTTGAGATATGTCCTGAATGTGAGTCAGAGAATTTGAGCAAAGGCAAGAGAACAATAGACATTTGCTCCCATTGTCACTCTCCAAGAGTCGCTGGTCTTGAGGACAAGAAACGAGCTCTTGCACTGGATATGCGTCACGCAATAATGGCGATTCAGCATGGTCATACCAAACTTAGAGAATTCAATAACAAAATGGTTACTACAAAGCGCCTATTGGTATCACTAAGAATGGCAAATTTCCTTCATTATAGATGGATTGAAGAAAAGATTGAAGGAATTCAAGATGAACTTCCTGCAATCAAGAATCGAGTTGGTAGTCAAGCAGAGATCGTTGCAAGAAGAATGGCTGCAGAAACAAAGAACTTCATTGACTATAACCATTGGAAACCATCACAGTTTCCATACATCGAAGGAAT
The DNA here is from genome assembly GCA_018238205.1 of Candidatus Thorarchaeota archaeon. Taxonomy (GTDB): domain Archaea; phylum Asgardarchaeota; class Thorarchaeia; order Thorarchaeales; family Thorarchaeaceae; genus SMTZ1-45. The sequence continues at coordinate 57,856 of JABCTV010000004.1, read as the reverse complement.
TACAAATAGAATTACAGAACTTGGTATTTACTACAAGCAGAATGTAGATGAAGCACTTGAACCACTCCGTGCCACACTCAAGGAAGTTCGTAGACAATTAGATGGTCTTGATTACTACAAGAATCAATTCGCAGAATTTTATGAACATGGTCAACTCTCAGTTGGTGAACTTCCAGTTTGTGCTCTCCCTGATGTTAAGGTAACAGGGAGTGATTTCCTCAAAAATGACAAAGCATCTGGGACCCTATACATAACAAACAAGAGATTCATGTTCGTGGCAGAAATTGGAAGAGTCCGTAGAAAGATGGAAACAATCTTTGATTTTCCACTTGTATATCTAAAGTCTATCGAGGAAGATGGCCGATTCCGAAAGCGAATTGTCCTCAAATTGAAGCAGGGTGATGTCAAGATATCATGTACCGATCAGACAAAGAAGGTTCTGCCAGACTATATCGAAATTGCTCGTAAATTTGATAGATACATCCAAACTGATATGCAAAGGGTGCGGAAGCTCGAGCAGAATGAAGTCAGTATCAGTGATGTTAGGCTCAAGATAGAGGGAATGGTCTACTCGCTCTTATCAACTAATTCAAGGCATGAAGAACCAAGAACTAGACATCAAGAGCCGTTCCAGAGCCCACCATGGACTCCATCTCAATCTAGACCTTACGATGTTCCATTGGGTGGTGGATATACTTCACCAGATACATTCAGAAGAGAGCTTGAACAAGATTTTGGTCGACGTGAGCAACCTGAAAAATTTGAACCTCCATATAGAACAGACTCTTCTCTTGATGTTCTCAAAAGAGATGCAGAATCAATTCATGGAGCTATTAGGGAGACTGTCCACCTTTTGCGAGATGGGCGACTTGTAACAGAAGATTTCATTCGACGGTATAAGGATCTAATGAGGGATTCATACCATACTAGACGAGAGATTGAACGACAATCAAGGGAAACTAGAGGCAGACTCTGGTAGAAACTAATCTGATTACATTCCTAATTCACGTTCAAGTGATTTAATATCATCCTCTAATGATTCAACATCACTAAGCGGTTTCTTGGTCGCCGTAGCTTCAGCAAGACCTGCTTCTGCATCAATTTCATGCATCGCTGCAGTAAGATCGTCAGAGGATACTTCCATTGTTGAATCAAGTGCTTCATCGGATATACTGGCCTCAATCTCAAATTCTTCCAGTCGACGAGCAATCTCGTCAACATTGGCAACGACCTTAGAAGCATCAGTTGATTCTCCAAGCATTCCCAAAATCTTAGCAACTTCTTGAAGTGCCAGAGACGTCTTTGCAGAAGTTTGAGCTCTGTTTAGATGAGCAAGGATCTTCAAGATTTGGAGCCGGGACTTGTCAACGGATAGGGCATATTTCCGAAAGCGTAACATCTCTGTGGCATATGTTTTGAAGGCCTCTGTCTGTCCTCCTTTTCTAGCACGAACTGCCCTTGCTTTTGTGTCACGCGCTTCCTTCTCAAGTTTATTTCGCTGTCGAGCAAGTTGCTTACTGAGAATTCGGAGTCGACTGGATATCTCGCCTACGTCGGGTTTTTTCTTTCCCCAAGAAAATGCTTTTCTAATTGATGCCACAGCGTTCACCTAGCTCAAATCATTGTGGAGGTCTTATCGTTTAAACCTTCGCAGCATGTGAATACGCTTACGCGCCCAATTGACGTATGTTCTAGAGTACACAGAAAGTTTAACATCCTACAAACTGTGTACATGTGAATTCACATGGCCGGTTCTGATAGTGATAGGTTAGATCATGGGCTCAAAAATCTGTTAGACAGAGCAATAGAGCTTGATCAAAGAGGAATGAAGAACGAGGCTTGTCAGTATTATCTGAAGGCCAGTAAGATTCTCATAAAATTAGCAAATTCAGCATCTTTGCCATCGGTTAGAAAACACTATTTCAATCGAGCACAGGAATGTGTTGATAGAGTTCGATACCTATCGGGCATCAAGAAGAAATCAGCTGGACCTGTTGACGGGTTAGCTACTCCACCCACGATGGATAGTACTCCTGCTGAATCAATTACTGTTACAAGTACGAAACCAGAGCAGGATCTTGATGACGATGAAAAAAGACTTCAAGAGATGATATCCGATACCATCATTTCAGAACGTCCTAATATCAAGATGACAGAGGTTGCAGGACTGGAGGATGCCAAACAGGCAATCAATGACGCAATCCTGACACCACTAAAACATCCTGAGCTCTTCAAGGGGAAAGCAAGACAGCCATGGAGGGGAATTCTCTTCTATGGACCTGCAGGTTGTGGAAAGACCTTGATTGCTAAAGCTGTTGCGTCTGAAGTGAATGCAACATTCTTCAATGTATCAGCTGCAAATATTGTAAGTAAATGGTTAGGAGAATCTGAACGTTTAGTTATGCATCTTTTCCAGCTTGCCAGGAAGAACCAGCCTGCAATCGTATTCATAGACGAATTAGATTCCATTGGAGTTTCACGTTCTGGTGATGATGTGGGCGGAGAACGACGAATGAAGACCCAACTTCTAACAGAACTTCAAGGTCTAGCAAGTAATCATGATGATAGGGTCACGGTAATAGGAGCCACAAATCTTCCATGGGAGATTGATTTTGCGCTTAAATCAAGGTTTGAAAAGCGAATTCATGTCCCACTACCAAATACCGAAGCCCGAGCAGCAATTCTAGAAATACACATGGAAGACATAGAGGTCTCTCCAACTATAGACTTTGAAGAAATGGCGGATCTTACTGAAGGGTACAGTGGTCGTGACATCAGCATTGTCTGTCGTGAAGCAGCAATGGAACCGATAAGAGACCTTCAGCGTACTGGAAGATTAGACGACGAACGAGAAATTCTGGACATCCGACCGGTTTCAAGGGATGATTTCTTGAGTGCTATCGAGAATATTAGACCCGCAACTCCCCCAGAGGATGTCAGGAGATACATTGACTGGGCGGAGGGTTCCTAGATAGTGGGAATGAAGGAAAAACGTCGAGAGAAGACAGAAGAAGAAGTAAAGCCTGAATCAGTGGAAACTGAAGTTCAACCAGTAATAGAAGAAGTAATTGAACAGGCCATAGATGAAACGCATTCTCCTGAAGTTGTTGTTGAACCCGAAATTCAAAAACCATCTGAAGTGGTTGAAGAAGTAGACCCAAAGATTACAGAAACCGCAGTTGAAGTGAGTATTTTAGAATCAATTTTAATGCCCTCGTGGGGTGGGACTGAACAGAGCGAGTGGATGTATGGAGTCCCACCTAGAGAGGATGATAGAGACCTATGGGCTGGGGAATGGGCTGATTTTCTTCTTCAATGGACTGAACATAACGCTGTGCATATCCTATCTCTAGCTACTTTCATAGCGGAACCACCTTTCAAGGATTTGCGAAGTAAGGTCGACTCCTTCAAGACGATTGCACAGGTACTCATCGAAAAAGAAGTGGCAGAGTGGAGTGACCGAAGGAAAAGGCAACTCAGAATTTATTGGAGACCTCTTGAAGATTGGGCGGACCTCATCTATGAATGGGCATTGAAAACCGGAAAGCTCAGACTTGATGTGAAATCCATAGTAATCCAAGAGTCAGGTGAGAACTTTGCTAAGCTCCCTGAGAAAGACCTCTATGTAGTGCTAGCATTGATGGTTGAGAAAGAACAAGCAGAATGGATAGATAAGAAAAAAGGCGCAATCATCATCAGTACCTAGTATGCACCATGACTCTTCGGATCGGAATTGTCACCGGACCTCAATCCTGGGAAGTAGTATCTTCCACCTGTCGAAAATCGAATATCGGCTACTGCCATTCCAGTATCAACAAGACTTGCAAGAACTTGACGTGCATGATCTTCAGACCACTTGAGTTCCATCATGACTTCCTCAACTGAAATATGACCTTTTGATGCAGCTAAATTGATAATATCAGCTTGGTCACGTCTGAGTTCAAGAGGTCGTAACTCGACAACCTTCACACCACCTCTTAGGGTGCGTATACCTGGGAGAAGACCGTGCTCAGACACTCGATTGACTGCTTCAATTACATCGTTATATGTCACTGACTTTACTTCTGGGAGCCGACGTACAACTTCAACAATGAGTTCAGCAAGTCCCATGAGACCCTTGGATGAATGCTCGGTTGCAACATCCAATATTGCTAGACCAATGTAATCATAATATTGGTCAGCATTCATTCCATGAAATGATTTAGCTGGTTCGATTTCTCTCAGTTTTAGAAGGTCAGCAGCATCGGGAAAAGAATCCATGATACGTTCGCCTGCAAAAAAGCTCCCTATGTCTAAACCTAATCGCTTCAAATTGTCAATGTGACCTCGTACTTCATGTAAGAGAGCCTGTGATTCTCTCTGGAAGGACCTGTTATCAACTGCACGTAAATCATACAGTTTCTTCAATTGGTCAAGAGTGGCAATTGAGGCATAGAGTTCGGTTTCAAGTCGCTCCTGCATTTAGAGGAATCCCTTCTTTATTCTGATAGTCTACAGTGTACAGACATCTCGAATTGGGCGGATGTTCCTTTAAGAGAGAGTATTATCAGGTTGGTATTATGGAGTCAAGCGGTCTCGGTCACGGGGGAGCAATGTTGCCTCTCGAATATTTTCAATTCCTAGGAGCTGCATAGTAAGACGTTCCACTCCTAGTCCGATACCACCATGAGGTGGAGCTCCATACTTGAATGGGTCAAGATAGAAGCCAAAGTCAGCAGGGTTGAACCCTTTCGCCTTGAATCGTTCTACAAGAAGGTCATAGATATGAATACGTTGACCGCCAGTTGTAATCTCCATTCCCTTGTATGTAAGGTCAAAGCTTTCAGTCATCCCTTCATCAGTAAGACTGGGCATGGTATATGCGGGACGCAGTTCTAGAGGATAATGAGTGATGAACACCATATCAGTACCGAACTTCTCTGGGAATATCTGTTCAAGGAGTCGTTCGCTTTCAGGGTCTAGATCATCAGTGATGGATAGATCCTTGCCTGCTTCATTGACTAGATCAATAGCTTCAGCATATTTTACTCGCTTGAATGGCAATTTTGGAATGGTAAGATCAATTCCAAGAAGCTCAAACTCAGCAGCAGAAGCTTCCTTGGTCTTTGTAAAAGCATGATGGAGCATTTGTTCCTCCATCTTCATAATATCCTCAACTCCACTAATCCATGCCATTTCATAGTCAAAGGAAGTGTACTCGTTTATGTGGCGTCGTGTGTTGTGCTTCTCAGCTCTAAAGACAGGTGCAATCTCAAAGACCCTACCAAATCCAGCAAGTAACATTAGCTGCTTGTAGAATTGAGGGCTCTGTGCTAAGTACGCCTTTCTTTCGAAATACTGCACTTCAAAGAGATTAGCGCCACCCTCCGTAGCTTCAGCAACTAGCTTAGGTGTATGGATTTCGACAAAGTCGTTGTTCTCCAAATAATCTCTGGAGAATCGGACAAGGTTATGCTGAATTCTGAAAATTGCATTAATTGATGGTTTACGAAGGTCTAGTATACGATGATTGAAGCGTGTATCAAGATCTATGTCGACCTTACCTTCTACAACATCTATGGGAAGACGTTCAGCAGTGTTTAGTATTCTAATCTTGGTTGGAATGACTTCAGCACCAGCTGCTACTTGTGTGGTCGCAACCACAGTCCCATGAACAGATATTGCGGTTTCAGGCTTGAGTTTTCCTGAGATTTCGAAGACTTCCTCTGAAACCTTCTTCTGAGGGATTGTTACTTGCACCGTTCCATGTTCATCCCTGAGAATCAGGAACTTGATCTTTCCCTTATCTCTAAGAATGTGTGTCCAGCCCATCAGGATGACTTCTTTTCCATCAAGTTCTGAAGTAATCTGATTACTGAAGTGAGTGCGAGTCGCATCACCAATCGGTTCAGTGCCAGCCTTATCGTAGAAATTCATTCTTTAAACCTCAGCCTGAGTTATTTGAGCCGAAGCTAGAGTCCATTATGAGGCTTTTGGAGAGAGTCAGAAAGTGGTTCGAAGATGGAAGTGAACACCCACAACCATCTTCTGGATTCATGTCGGCACTACATAGGCACCTGAACTAACTCGTATACTCGCTCCCGCGCATCTTTATCATGTTCTTCCTCACGAATGAGACCTAGAGCCTTAAGTCTACTAAGACCATAGTTTATTGTTCGGGGAGGAAGGTATGTTGTGCTAATCAGGTCCTGCCGGCTCATCCGGTGTCGGTCCTTAAGAAGCACGTAAAGAAACTTCGCGGAAGGAGGTAGAGACAAGAATGAGCGCCGGGCAAACATGATCCCACCGTAGAATTATTGCCATAGATTTGTTACCTCCGTATAGTTTTGTGTCAAACTCACAGATTTATTGATAAGCTTTCGCATCAAAGAACTCAAGGAGCTGGTTTCGTGAAGTTTGAAGTTGAGCAATTGGATATCAAAGGTTATAGTGGAAACCTTTTGAAAAATAACCTTCTTAGACAGTCGGATGAAACACGGAAAATTGCCCTGGTTTTTCCGGGGTTGGCATATAATTCCACAATGCCACTTCTTCATTATTCAGTTCAATCTATTCTTGTCAGCGGAATTAACGTACTAACTGTTGATTATGATTACTCTAACAATCCCAAATTCTTGAAACAATCGTTGAGAAACCGGTCAGACTGGTTAATTGGAGATGTTGAAGCAGCTCTCAAGTTTGTAACCCAGGAAGAAAATCAAGAAGTTGTCTGCTTGACAGGCAAATCGTTAGGAACACTGGCGGTAGGTCATCTGCTTGAAACACATGAAAATCTAAGAGATGCAAAGACCATTTGGCTAACTCCATTGATTAAGAATCCAGAGCTTATGGAGCAGATGCTATCCTATATGAAGGATGCAATTATGGTTATAGGGACTAATGATTCTCAATATGATGTCGAGATCATAGATCGATTGAATGCTAATACCCATCTAGGTGGGATAGTAGTAGATGAAGCGAATCATAGCTTGGAGATAGAAGGAGATGTAACAAAATCACTGAGAGTACTGATGCAGATTGTTACCATTATTCAGCAGTTCTTGGTCTGATTGATTCATGAAGGTTTTCGAAGAACAAGTACCCATTCTCCCTGCATCCGCTCTTTTCTAGGAATTCGTATGAAATGCCGAATGAGCTTTGAGAAGAACTGCTTCTCCAATTCAAAGCCAACGCTCGATTCAGCAATTTCTACCAGTATCTCGTGAGACTTGACTCGAACTCCACGTATGAGATTGTTCCCAATAGTGACGCAATACCGACTGCCAGGTTTGAGAACTCGCATCATCTCTTGAAACTGTGATTTCATATCATCAAAGAATTTGTATGTGATAAATGCACGACGAGGGTCTCGTTTGAAAATCTGTTTCAGAACAGGGTCCAGAGTATTCAGTCCTGAAACTTTGAGGTCTCGGTATTCATCTTTATAGACTGTTTCAGTTCCGATATACTTCCGTTTAACCTTGGATAATGGACCATCACCAAGAAGTCCAAGCCAATACATCTCTAACTGGTGTGTTCGAGGATAGTCTACCGCATTAATGTAGGGAGGCGATGTAACAGCCAAGTCGATTGATTCATCATCAAGACCAGTTTCAAGTGCTGAGCCAATGGGGAGGATAACATCAGTAAATTTGAGAGCTTCTATAATTTCTGTGAATTTTCTCATTTCGTCAGCCTGTTGTTCTAGCCTTCGAATGAATCTCTCAAACGTATCACCAGGAGATATTTTCTTTGTAACTTTCTTTCTAAGTACAGTTCTTGTGCAATGAGGATCAGCATTTGACACATCTCTGATGATTGAAGACATAACCACATGAAAGAAATCAGAAAGAGGAGGCCACTCTGAAAACTGATTTGATACTCCAAGTGTCTTGATACTATCTTCGATGATTGCTAGTTCATTCAAAACAAAAGGCTTGAACCAATTATCTCTATAATTGAACTCGGGAATGGCAGGAGTGTAATCTTTTAATTTTCTGAATGCTTCAATCTGCTTGCTCAAAGCATCTACAGCAATCTTGAGAGTTTCACTTTTAATTGGAGTTGTTTTCACTTTTGTAATTAAGCGTGCGATTGGGTCGATATCAACTCCCACCCCAACACGATTATTCAGTATTGCCTCAAGAACTACTGTTCCACTACCACACATAGGATCGAGAACATATTGTCCAACTTCAGAATATTTTTGGATGAGATAACGCGGAAGCTCAGGAAAGAATTTAGCTGGAAACTTGTGAATTCCATGGGTGAGATACGACTGGTCTTTACTGATGATGAGAATATTCCCGCTATCAGGTATTTCAAGGTCGGGATCTAGGTTTCCCTCGACCTCAATCAACTCTTCCGATTTTCTTGTGATGGTTTCATCTTCATCTCGAGTTGACAATTATACCACAACTTTTTGCGCAATTTAAAATTTGTAACTATAAGAACAGGTTATCCTGATGTTATATATAGTGGTTCGTTGATTGTTGAGAGGTCCCAATTCGTGGGGCACGCTAAATGGAGATATTAAATTATGGCAGATTTAAAGAAAATTGGTGGGCTACTAATACTACTCGGTGGTATTCTTGGCTTAATTGAAGGAGTCCTTACAATTCTTGGAACCCCCCTATATGCTTTACCAAGCATTGATTTCGCTCTTGGAGGTCTCATAACAGGAATTCTAGGAATTCTATTCTCGCTAATTGCGCTAGTAAATAGTGGATTCATCAAGATTCCAGCACTCGATTTCAGTAACAAGTGGATGGTAGTACTCATTATGGGTATTCTCATGTACTTGTTTGCGAGTGGTCTAGGTGGAATCCTAGTCATCATTGGTGCGATTCTACTAGTATTGAAATAAAATAATAAGAGATTGCTCAGTCAGTTCAAAGAGCTGATTGAACAATCTTCATTCTCTTTTTTGTAATTACATTTCTGCAGAGATAGCTTTGTCGAGTCTATCTACAACGTCGTCAATATTTTCCTTTGTTATAATGTAACTAGGAGTTAGACGAATTACGTTTTGCCCGGATCCAAGTACCCAGAGTTTCTGATTCTGGACTGCATTCTTTACAATCCGGTCCCTTAGCTTGGGAGCCTTCTCCTTACTCTTCTTGTCCTTGACTATCTCCAAGCCTACCATGAGACCCAGACCACGAACGTCACCTACAACCTCGTGCTTGTCCTTGAGTTCACCAAGACGCTCTAGAAGGTAAGCTCCATGCTCTGCATTCTTTTTCAAATATCCTCCATCTTCCATGTGCTTGAAGACCCATAACGATAGAAGTCCCATCTTTGGTTCAGCTGAAAAAGTTTCAGAATGACGTGAACCACCTGTAAACATTGGAGCGGGACCGATTGATGCACCCATAGGATAGCCACCGCCCATTGCTTTACCCATTGAGATGTAATCAGGAACTACACCATGATTCTCAATAGCGGTCCACTTTCCAGTCCGACCCATTCCTGCTTGCACCTCATCAGACATGAAGAAAGCACCGATTTCCTTTGTGAGGTCATAGATACCTTTCACTGCTTTTGTTGGAGGAACTATCAAACCGCCCTCACCACAAAGTGGCTCCATCACAGTTGCTGCAATATCGTTGCCTTCTACTTCAAGGGCATATCTCAGCGCCTCAACGCATTCAAGGCTACAGTCCTCTTCGGTTGTACCGTAGGGACATCGATAGCAGTAGGGGTAGAAGACACGAACCGTATCAACACCCTGTGGAAAACCAGATTTGTGCTTCGAGTTTGAAGATGTAAGAGCCAGCGCATAACCTGTACGGCCATGAAATGCAGGCCTGAAGGTTACAAACCGCCTATTGCCTGAGAGGTCCATTGCGGACTTCATACAACCTTCGACTGCTCTTCCACCTGAAGTAGTAAAGACAACACGTTTCTTGTGATTTCCAGGAGTTATCCCTGCAACTCGTTCAGCCAATAATGTCTGCGGAATTGCATCGAAGTCTGCTCCAGGGAGTTCCTTTACTACGTCATTGATGCTAGCTTCAAAATCGAGATACGGCTTATATCGAAGACCAAAAGCCCGAACGGCAACACCACCGGTTACATCAAGGTATTCAGTACCTTCTACATCGAAGATATTGACACCTTCACCCTGAGTGTGGTCAATACAGCCATACACATCTCTATCTTGTGTAGTAAGCGCTAGTGCATCTGCACCACGTTTTTTCCAATAGTCATTCGTCAGATCCTTCTGACTGATATCAAATCCAAGATTCTTGAGAATCTTGATATGTTTCTCTTCCATAAAGATACTGTCCTATTGTTGACAGCTGTTTTGGACATCTCTCCCCATTATCTAATTATCGATGTGAGCGGTAAATCAAAAATACATCAGGATGGAGAGTTATTTATTCTCCATCCAGAAAAAACGTCTATTTGTTCACAGCCATGAGCAGACCGCCTACCAATATCATTAGACCAGCTAATGTAGGCAGACTGCTGAGCCAAGCGATAATGTCCAAGGTTATTCCAGGATAGGAAACTATCACAATCAGAAAGAAACCAAACAGAGCTAACAAGAGTCCTGAACGGCGAACCTTCCATGTGACAAAACCACTTGCATCAAAGGCAAGAACAACCAGAATTATGACAGCAATACCGAGGAAGATCTCGATAATGTCTTGTGGAGAATTAATTCCACCCAATATCCTCTGAAACGCATATATCAACAAGACAATGCCACCAAGTACAGTGTAACCTTGTGCGGCACCTTCAGCTTTGCAACCCATGAAAATATACCTCCAAGGAAACGTTTCGAAAACGTCCCCTAACTAGTTAACTTTCAGGACACTTACGAGTATTAAATGTCCTGCCGTACTTTTGTGTATACTACTGCGTAATACATACCATTGTATTGTCCAGAGGGCATGACTGTATGACGTTAATTTAGTATCTAGGGGTGACCAAAACGAGATATCCTACTTATGATGGTAACAAGGTCACGGAAAGACCTGTAAGACTTGACAAGACTGAGGGTCACGTGATAATTGAAGGTAGAGCATACCCTGCACGAGAGATTGTAGAGGCTTTAACTCAAAGTGGTTATACAGAAATCAGATCCACTGGGGACTCAATTATTCTTGGTACAAGAAGAATCACTCCGATTTTCAAATCTGGACAGGACCGTGCTATGGCTTCACTGTGTCACGGTAGTCTTTCTTATTGCTGTCCACTCTCAAAGAGATGTGCTGAAAGAGATAGAGCATTAGAGATAATGGGGCTCACCCCAGATGAATATGAAAACCTGAAGAAGGACGCTCATCTCAAGTTTGTAGAAACAGCACGAGGCATGGGCACTACAGACCCACAATGGAGCAGTCAGGCATCAGTAGAAAAAGTTGCAAATCGTCCAGCTACTGACCCAGGGTATGGTTCTGAGGATTACAGACGTGATTTTGAATCATTGGATAAAACAATGCAATCACGTGAAGAGCATTACGATCGAAGAACTGATCCATGGCAAGACCAACGTGAAGATAGACACTCCTACCAATATCGTGAACGAGAGAGTAGAGACCTCTATTCAGATATCGAGGGAGCCATTCCAACAGAGGATGCCCAGAGTTGTAGCGTGTGCAATATTGAAAGAGATGAATCACTTGAGGGCATTGGCGCTCTTTTCACCCAAGGTGAATTAAGCCCATTCATAGAAGAGGCTAGGGAAGAAAATAAGGATTATATTTTCTGCTTCTCATGTGGAAGAAATATCAAAGCAGGTAACAGAGTATGCCCATTCTGTAGCGCCAGACAGTGAAGTATCCTTGAGTTTAGTAGTTGCCAATAGCACTTTCTCGTCTGCGAGAGTAATCTGAAGGATAGTGAAAAGTAGTTACGATTCTATCAATTCCAACATCTTTTCCTAAGGCCTTCAATTCTTGGAGCTGATCAATATCTGTTACACCCCAACGGAAGAGAGATGCTCTACCACCTCTTCGTGTGAACTCATTGACAAAATAGAGAGCTTCTACAAGTTCACTATACTCTGAACTTCCCTTTGTTGGAAGGACAGGTGACCACGGAAAGAGGTTGATTAGCACGTTCTTTGTAATCTCTCCAATCCGTGCATAGTCATAGCCATATTCATTCTTTGCACCCTCAGATAAACCAGTTTCAGGATCTAGAAGTACCTCAACTGATAATTTCAGAGGCAGTTCTCGTCCAGTTGCATCATCAGATTCGACTGCTGCTTCTTGGAGATATGTGAATCCCTCGTGAACCTTTTCACTTCGCCATTGATGCCATTTCGCATGATGTTCAGGGTTCTCTGTGATAAACTGGTAAGTAAGACGGTCAGGTTCTTGATCGATTAAGGGTGCGAATTCCTTTCGACAGCGATCGCAGAAACAGAAGTGGTCTCGAATAAAACCTGTTCCAAATATTAAAATTTCATTGATAGGATACGAACCTATTTCCTTAACAATCTCTGCACCATATTGCCAGAACTCATTTCGATTTGGACATATCTGATGCTCCATCTTGACTCCTTTTTCATTCATAGTCTGATATTTGGGATCCTTTGCGAACCATCCATCGGTGTAAAGATCAAGTCCTACAACACCGTGAATTCCCAAAGTATCAGTCAAACGAACCCATTCCTCGAAAAATTCTACATGCTCTTCTCTAACTGGAGCAGTACGGCTGGGATATAACGCATAACCATCAGGTCCTTTTCCCACAATGCCCACATCTTCCATATAGGAAGCGTAGGTTGAAATGAAGTCTTTTGCCGATGTGTCGATGTCTTCGGGTTTGAACATTATCAACATCTTTTGCATGAAAAATTCGCGATAATTCAGTTTCATTGTAAAGTACCCCGTGAGTATGAAGGAAGTCTGGCTCTCGGTCCCCTTGCGAGTAGCATGTCACGGCTATAAGAATTTCTTATTTGTACTCTTCGATTAGTTATAGCTAGAAGAACTTGTCAAGGGTAGTAAATCCAAGAAATTCTTCAAAATTAAGCCCCACAGAGTCAAGAACTTGGTCAAAGACACTCCTCAAGATGTCAATATACGCGTCTTTATCGATCCAGTATGAGCGGTCCTTAGTAAGTACAACCGGCAGGACTCCTCCAGTCCCTTTCACTCGGATAAACTCGATAATAGTACCAGGAAGAACCTTGCTTGGGTCCCCGGTCTGCTCAACTATCATCTTTGCAGCTCGAACGTGGGGGGTGTCTGTTGGATATTCTGAGAGTCGTTTGGTGAGTTGTATTCTGAATGCAAGCTCCTCTGGTGAATATGCTTCAGTCTTTCCTTCTAGCCGGTCAATCACGGTATTCACAATCTCGCGAATATCTTCCTTTGCCGCTTCAAATCCTTCATGGTCGTCTACACGACTCAAAACCTCTAACATCTTCCGGAATGCTTCTTGAGCATAATCAGGAGTATTTCTTTTCTTCCCGCTTAATCCTTTGACTTCCACTTTGCCATCTTTGTATATACCGATGTAGTTCTTCTTTCGGTCGGATAGTGCTACATACTTGTAGGTCTTCTCAACTTCAAGGTCTATCCCAAGAACCTCACTTGACCACGCAACCAATTCTTCTTGTTGTTCCTTTGATGGATTATCCAAGAATACCGAATCAGTGTCACCATAGAGAACTCGGATACCCATCTCTTCAGATTTTTCCTTTGTACGGATAATTGCATCGCGGCCAAAAGCTGTTACACTCTCAGCTGCGGGCATACAGAATAACTCAAAGTGTGGAGCACCTGTAACTCCATAGGCCGCATTGACGAATACTTTGAGGGCTTTCTCCACAACTTTGTACCAGTTTCGGGTGTGCTCATCAAGTGATGAGTCCTTACTCTTAGGCTTAAACCAGTTAACACGAGTATCTCGGAAGAAACCAATTGTTTGACTGATCATTCCTCTCTTCTTCTTGCAGATCCAATGGTCGGTTTCTGGAACCTTGTTGTCCCCAGCGGTTCTACATTCTTCATGAGAACAATCAATGGTTTCATAGCTAATATTGTGGGTCTTCATTATTGTCGGGTATAGACTGGCAAAATCAAGAACTGTCGCATTGAAATGAACACCTGCAACTGGATCGATAACGATGGCACCTTTGAACGCCTTACCACCAATCGTGGCTTCTGTATGAGCTTCAGGGTGTTTCATTGAATCAATATCAACACGGCGGGGAAGTAGAAAACCCTTGGAACGGTGTTCTTGACGGAAAAGCGACTGAATCCACGAAGAGATGTAAAATCGGGTGACCTCGCCCAATGACATCCTAGATATACGCATGAACAAGACCATTAGTCGAAGAAGTAACTTGTCCTCATACTCTGTAAAGCGAAGGACTAGATTAGCATCTAACCAACAATAGTGGGCCAATTCATAGTATGATAGTGAGGATATATTATCACTGAGCTCTAGCTTCCCCTCACCCAGAATTCCTTCTGCTATTGTATTGAGGTTCTCCCTCTGGTAAGCTCCAGAGAGAGCGTAAATCTTGATTGAGGGGTTTCCAAAGAACTTGTACGTATCAACATGTATACCTCGTTTAAGATGAGCCTGCTCCCGTCGTGGGTCCTGATTGCCACGCATATAGATTGGGCAGTATTTATCCAAGTCTATTCTCAACTTTTTCGCTCGATTATAGAGATACTTCAGGTCGAAGGAGTCTCCAACAAATGTGAGTACTATAGGATATGTATCTATGACTTGAAAGGCTTTAACCAGCATTTCAGCTTCATCATCAAAGTAAACAATTTTGAGTTCTTTTGGAAAGTCCTTGCTTTTCTCACCTGTAGAGAGTTCCTTGCGCTTTAAGACAAAACACACGTTGTATCCATCGCTACCCGATAGACCAATGGCAGTAACAGGATGCTGTGCAACAGATGCATCTGGAATCCGGTTGATTACAGGAGTATATACTTCAATGTCAAGAGCGATTCGTTTGATATCAGGAACTTCAGTGAAGAACATAGGAGAATATGTTGAGATTATTGATTCAAGACCTTCTTCATCTGGAATCGTGTTCTTGAACTCTTCTAGGATTTTCGCATCTACATTAGGCGGGCTGGAAAGTAGATTTCCCTTCTCAATTTTATACATCATACCGGGAATATATCCAGTATCGTATGTGTAAGTTAGGTGATAACGGATGTTTGCCTCCCAAGCGTGACTTACTCCATCTTTATCCTTGAGAAGGTTCCTCATC
Organism: Candidatus Thorarchaeota archaeon; assembly: GCA_018238205.1. Taxonomy (GTDB): domain Archaea; phylum Asgardarchaeota; class Thorarchaeia; order Thorarchaeales; family Thorarchaeaceae; genus SMTZ1-45. The sequence goes on along the minus strand of JABCTV010000004.1, from coordinate 42,675 downwards.
GCGGAAGCTCCCCCACCAATAGCGAGGGGATTATCACCATAGAGTTTGGTCATTGTCACAGGTTTATCATGCAATAAATCATGAAGCTGCACAGTTTCTGTTCTGACAAAGCCGGGATTTCTCTTGACCTTTGACTCAACCATCTGCGCAGGCCAGTCAGTATAGAGGTAAGGTTTGTGACCAGTATTATCAATCCAGAAATAGATCTTCTCTGTTTTGGGTTCATAGAGCTTGAGAATGGCTTTGTTAAGTGGACCAGAATAATCTATTGAGAGCAAGAATGAAGGTGGTAGGTTATCTGGCGTTTCTATCTCACCAACTTTAATCTCAGATAGAACTTCTTCTTCTTCAGGGTCAAGTGATTCTAATTCTTTATGAGATTCGTCATCATCTTCATCAGAAATTGAGGATGATGGATTAGAAGGTGGATTTTCTTCTGAACTTGGATTTTCCTTCTGAGGACTAACTTGCTTTTTCGGTTCTGATTCAGACGCTTCATCAAATCCGAAATAGTCCTCTAAAGAGGATTGGTTCTGATCATTTTGTTTTTCATCCTTCAATAAAACCATCCACAAGTTACTGGAAGGATAAGCCCTGATAAGCACTTCCCAAAATGTATTGGTAATGTGAAACGAGTCCTTCATTAGTGACTATGATAATGAGAGAACCATGGTTCGCACATTCGTAACTGAAAAGACAGGAAAAGTGATTGTCAGCAGATTGGAACCCGGAGAGGACATTCTCAAATCAATTGAGAAAATAGTTGCAGAGAACTCTCTCCAATCAGGGCATCTCAGTCTTATTGGTGCAGTGTCGAAAGTTCATCTTGGATATTTTGACCTAGAAGCCAAGGTCTACAGAGATTTCACAATCAATGAAGATCTTGAGATTGTTTCTTGTGTAGGAAATATTTCTCGACTTGAGAAAGATTATGTCGTACATGCACATGTTGTCGCATCTGACGTGAATGGTAAATGCTATGGAGGCCATCTCATGGAAGGTTGCGAAGTTTCAGTCACCATTGAGATAGTCATTACTGAGTTTCCCGAGATGAAGCGAGCTCGTGATGAAGCGACTGGGCTTAATTTGTTGGATCTCTAGATGGCATCTTTAATCTTCTTAGATATTTCATCTAATTCGGATCTATCAGCCATGGACTCACGATAATTCGGTGGAAATCTGAAACCGAAATTTGAACCTTTGCTGCGAGGGATAGCATGAAAGTGTAGATGTGGCACATCCTGTCCAGCTCCAGCACCATTAGCGACTATTGTCAATACGCCCTCTTCGCCAGTTGCAATCTTAACTCCTCTAGTTAATTCAAGAAGTCTTCGTGCCATATGAGCAGCAACATCAGGGTCTACATCGAATAGATTCACGTAGTGTTTCTTGGGTATCAAGAGACTATGACCTTGACTAACTGGAAATACGTCAAGAAAAGCCATACAGATATCATCCTCAAATATGACAGATGAAGGAATCTCACCACGCACAATCTTGCAAAAAATACAATCATCTGAATTCATACCAAAATCCATACAAAATGATGAGATAAAGCATTCGAAGTGCTTGGTAATATCTACGCAAGTAACATAAGTGCAAATCTCATGATTTCATAATAATCTGTAACTTAGGATGTGGTCTCTTGAGCGGACGAAGACGAAAAATTTACTTCGATCAAACACAAAATGAACGTGGAAGACTTGACAGCACGTATTCGGCACTTGGTAAACTTTTGAGAGATAATGACTATGATGTTGAGCCATATACAGAGTTTATGCTATTAGCCAAGAATCTCAAAGATGTAGATGTCCTAGTGTTTGGTTGTCCTAATAGCTCGAAAATTCGCCCACCAGAAATTGATGTACTTAAAAAATATGTGAAGAAAGGTGGAGGACTATTGCTACTCTCCCTATCAGGTGGAGACCGAGGGTTGATGAACAATATGTCACAGGTTTCAGAGGAGTTTGGCATTATCTTTGACAATACCGCAGTGAAAGATGAACGAAGTAATGCAGGACTTCCAACAATGCCGATAATCACAGACATTATTGCACATCCAGTAACTGAAGATATCGATGACCTTCTAGTTCCTTCTGCATGTAGCCTTAGAATTGAAGGAAAAGCAAAAGCTCTTGCGGTGACTTCTGAGATGGCAGAACCAACAAAAGTTCCAGTTATTGCAGTTGTAGAAGTCGGCAAAGGGCGAATTATGTGTGTAGGAAGCTATGAGGTGTTTCGAAGAGGCGGCGGTTTCAAACATAAAGGGAACAAGATTCTTGCTACAAATGCATTCAGATGGCTCAGTGGTGATAGCCAAATGACCAAACCCAGCTCCGTTGTGAAGGCGCAGGAAAAGAAAGCAAGGGTAAAGGCAGATTCAGGTGAAAAAATTTCAGCCGAGTTCGAGAAGACTCTCAAAAGACTAGTCAATGCGGTCTTTGATTTGCAGAAAGATATCTCTAAGGTTAAGGAACAGGTAGGAAGTGTAGAGAATAATATCGAACTGCTAAGAGACCAGTTCCAAGATTTTGCAGAGAAGACTCAACAGCAACTAGGAGTTATGATCCCTTCAAAACAATTCAAAACCTCAGAGGAACATAAAACTGCAGATATTGAAGCAGACATCAAGGGGCTCATGAGCGAGATAAAATCTGTGGACCAATTGAAAGATCATGTAGAACAACGTCACTCTTCTGGGGCTATGCCTAAAGAAACGTACAGTGAACAGGTAGAAAAACTGGATGCTCGTCTTATGAGTCTGGAGAAAAAGCTCGCCAAGAAGCAGCAAGAACTAGCCGAACTCACTTGAGCCAGTGATGAGTTTCCCATTGACGCTTTGGATTTCATTTATCTTTGAAGACTCTTGGGACCGTGTTCGTAATTTACCAGAAACTCCTTGAAGTGCATCGGTTAACAGTTCCAGAACTATTGAGAATTGTTTGTGAGACAAATACGCAATGAGTATCAGTAAGAGGAATACAAGATAGATGTAGCGACTCGGAAATAGTATCAAAATACTAAATGCTAATGGGTTCAGAATCATGAAGATAGATAGTTTCATCTTTTCAGATTTTTGTGTGATCATCTTTGATACAGGGAGAATAGAGAAGAAAGGAATCAAAGCTACACAGTAGTACTTGTAGATTCCACGGGGTGAGAAGAGATGCAGACATATCATCAATAGAAGAGTCAGAAACAGCATCTTACTCCAATACTGACGAAGATTTCTATCATCCTTCACGTGTATCAACATCAAAAGAAGTAGAGGAAGCATTGTGAGGACGAGAAATACTGTGTAGTAGGTTCCAAGATTTACTACCTGGATTATAGATTCAGGAATCTCAGGAATAGCAACGCCAAGTGATGCATTCAGGTTCTGAATTATTATGTTTACAGAAATTAGAAGAACCGTAATCGTAATGGGTTGAGATGCATTAGGAAGTACAGAAACGTCAGTGTATAACACACCACCAGGACGTTGAAAGATGTAGAAGATGTAATTACTAATATCAGAAAGGAATGGTAATGAAACTGCAATTACAAAGATTAGCACTTGAATCGCTATTTTTGCAAATCCTCTCAAATCAAGTCCATCACTAGGAGGTTTCAGTTCATCATCAGTAACCACGGGATTATCTACGGGAGGTTTTCTTAAGAGATAGGCAATTAGTGGAAGTGCCAGAAAGAAAGCTGTTTGCTTGAACAGAGCTGATATGACCATAGCCAACGTTCCAGATAATCTATTCCCTCTCATTAGCAAGAAGAAGGAAAGCATTGCAAAGAATACGAATGGCGCAGGATTCAACCATTCGAACACAGTATAATAAAGCACGACGGGATTGAAGAGATATGTTGCAGATGCAACGGCTCCAATCCTATTATTCTGGGAAAGATAAGTGGAAATTCCATAGATTGGGATTGCAGTTAGATATCCAAACAATGTGAGAAGAAAACCAATTCCAAAGGGATCTATTGGTAGAACAACTCCAAGAGCACACATGTATACATAAAGTGGAGGGAAGAAGTAGGAAGTATTGTAGAAAGTACCGTCAATCTCAATTCTATTGAATGCATCAGTATATGGGGAGATACCATTTACAAACTGCTGACCCCAAGAGTAGTAGAAGTAATCATAGTCAAGGTATCCTTCAAAATTGACATTAATTGTAAATCCGAAAATATCAATGGGTCCTGAACCATTCCATACTCCTCTAAAGGGTTGGGCCCCCCCAGTGATGAAATCAGTTGCAGCAAGTGAGAATACATAGGACCACACTATTGCAGCTACAATGAGAAAAAGAATAAACAAAAGATGTGTCCTAATGAATTGCCTAACAATAAATCCGCGAGAGTCAGTATTCGTAGTCAAGGTTAAATCCCTCATTTTTTATTGAGTCAGAGTTTCAATCTCCGTAGATTTTGAAATATCGGGGGTATCATCGTTTTCGCCAGGAACTAAGAATTCAACAAGTACAAACAGGATGTATAGAATCAATCCGGCAATACATGCAAGACCGAAGTTATGCATTACGGCATCATTAAGTAATAACCAAGTCCACGTTGCTAGAGATGCTCCAGAAAGTAAAAGAAGTCCTGCAAGCATTCTGAGGTGTTTCTTCAGTTTAACAATAAGCGAGAGAGCCAAGATAGACATAACTGTACTTGCAATAACGAGTGCCTGTTTTTCAATAACTAGTTCAATGTTCCAACTTAGTGCATAAGTAACCAGTCCAAAAATCAGAACAACTGCAACGATTGTAAAGGATAGCATCTTGAGTGTATAATTTAGGTTAGAGCGTCTTTCTTCAGTGGGTAACAAACCATTGACAGCAATAGAGAGTATTTGGGCTCCAATAAAGATCATGACGGCTGCGACTATAAAGAATTGAAGTATGACTGAAATAGCTGCAGTTACTCTTGAAAAGCAGATGAATACACCATAGAGAAGTAACAATCCACCAATTATAGCTGATGTAATGAGGATTATATACTCCAGAACTTGTAGTCGTCGTGAAACAGGAGAACCATATTTCACTTCAGCCGTTTGCAGATTTAGTTGGATCTTTCTTCTTGATGCGAGGTTTTTCATGAATCGAAATGGTCGTTTTACAAGATCGTACAAACGATTAATCAATGGAGCAAGAAGGTAAAGAATGAAAATCAATACTACGTACAAGAGGTAAGTATTCCTTTCAGGTATTAGAATAAGAAGTGTGAATGCAAAGGGCATCAGGAACATTGACAGAGAAACAGGAACGTGTTCATCCTTACTACAGATCATCCGTCCAGATGCGAAGATTGAGAAGAAAGGTCCGAACATCGTAAAATAATACTTGAAAACTCCACGTGGACCTGTCAAGCTGACCCAAAGCATGAGAAGCATTGTTATGAATAGTATTTGACGAAGGAATATGTCCTCTTTTCCTTCTCTCTTATCGAGGAGGACCATTACTCCTGCAAGCACAACAACTCCAAAAATAAGAGGAACACTTGTGATAAGTAATGAATCTAGCAGTTGTGCAAGGTCTGGCATACCAGCAACTATTGGAAGTACAGGAAGAGTCATGGGAACACCATATGAAGGAACATCAACATAATTACCTTCAAAGGAGAAATAGCCCATTGCCAACCGCCAATAATCCCAAAAATATGGCTGTGTAATTAGGGTTGGTAACATGACCACACCTGCATATGAGAGTGCAACAACAACACTCACAGCAAAACTGCGGAAATCAAAATAATTGGTCATGAATGAAAATCTATTTGGTTTGGATGCAGCATCATCTTCAGGGATTGAATCAGTTTCATCGGAATCCTCAGTATTCGGAATAGACTCTTGAGGTTCACGTGCACGCATGATAAGGTAAATGACAAGAGGAATTCCAAGAAACCAGGCAGTCTGTTTGAATAACGCAGCAGTTACGATTAGAATTGTACCTGTGTGCTTTTTCTTCTTCAATAAGGCATAGAATCCTGCAAAGAAGAAAAAGTAGAATGCCGATGGATTAAGCCAGAGGTAATCAATATGGTAGAGAACAAGGGGATTGAGGAGGTATGTCAGTGCTGCAATCTCGCCGACTCTGGGGTTCTTTGAGAGTTCTTTTGCAATTCCATAGACAGGTAAAGCAGTGAGATAACCAAAGGAGGCCAGTAACAGACCAATACCCCAATTTCCAGGACCAATTATGGTTTCAAGCCAGATTCCTGCACCGTAGAGATATGCAGTTAATGGCGGGAAAATATAGAGTCCGTTTTCATTAACAACACCATCCATCAAAAGATAACCAAAATCAGAAGAATAAGGCATCACTCCATTAAGCACATTGTGGCCCCAATGGACATAGTAGAAAGAGTAGTCGCTATATCCCTCGAATTGATATGGTATAGTGTATCCAAAGAAATCGAAATCAGCGGGTCCAGGATAAGATCCCAACCATACAGCTCTTGAGTTCCACCGGCTTGAACTCAAGTAGTCCACAAGAGCTATGTTAAAGACTACAACCCAGATGATGAAACCAATTAACATCACCGCGATAAGATAGCGATACTCGCTGATGAACTGTGCCTGCCGACGCCCGATACGAAGCAATAAATTATCCATTCTTTGGATGCCATTTGTCATTCTGCTTCTGTATTCTTTTAGGGAGTCCATAGCGTATTGACGATACACGTCGCTCATTAATATTTGGCCTAACGCGGAATCTCACATTTCTAAAGTTGCAGTACTACTAGATCCCTCTTTTGCAACGTCAATAGATGGCACACCTTCCCAGCCTTGAACATCAGTATGGGTGATTAGAAATATCTGCTCGAAGTTCTTATCATTAACGAGATTTGAAACAACAGCTTCACGACGCATCTTGTCCAGACCGCCTAGAGGCTCATCTAACAGAACGCTACGGACCCTAGGGGAAACAGCGGGGCTGTCTCTAAGTGCACGAATACTGCTCATTGTTCTACTGATTCCAAGACGCAGAGCCAGACTGATTGCAGTTTTATCACCAAAGCTTAGTTGACCAGTTTTCTTCCAAGCTTGGTCACGCTCGTCCCAAATCTTGAGCAAGAGACCAGAACCAGAACGCCCTTTTGACTGGGTTGGTTCAAGATCAATACCTGTGTATTGACCATTAGTGAAGAAACGAGCATATTGATTGGTTGCACTTCGTATGATACCAATTAACCGCTTCTGAAACACGTAGTCTGCAACAAATCCACTCACCAATTTTCGACGTACATATTTTGCATGCTCGTCGACTCTCTTCAGTTCCTCAATCTCTGCACCCATTTCTTTCATTCTCGCTTCTTTTCCTGCAAGGTCGGAAATCAACAACTCCTCTCTGAGAATGTTCTCCTCAATTTCTTTCGTACTTTTCTTAGCTTGTTCAAGAGTGGTTTGTAATTTGGCAATTGTCAATTGCAGACTGGATACACTAGGTACTTTGTACTTTTGAAGGAGTTCTCCAATATCAGAAACACCAACTGAACTAACGATTTTATCGAGGGTATTTTTGTTGTTAGAAATTTCAGATTGAATCTCGTCAACCTGTTTCTTTGTAGTTTTCGTTTTCTTGGTAGCCTCTATGGAAACATCAATCTCTCTCAATTTTCCATCAATTAGTTTAGTATCGGTTGCATGCTTTTTCCGCTGGGTTTCTAATTCTTTCAATTCTGCAGTTCCGGATTTAATCTCTTTCTTGTAATCAGCAACAAGATTGTCCCTTTCTTTTGGCGAGAGGGGCTTTGAACAAGTAGGGCAAATTGTATCATTTTCGTCATTGCGAGAAGCGGTAAGTGTTGTGATTTTCTCCTTCAAATCATGATTTATTCCTGAGATTTTACCAGTTTCTTGATCTATGGATTGTTTTTGTGCTTCAATCTCTTCAAGGTCAGTTTCTGATCTCTCTTTCACTTTCTTCAGAGAATCTAAACGAGCTTGTACAAGAACCTCATCTGCATCGAGTAGTCCCGCTTTAGACATATCATTCTCGAGTTCCTTAGTTAGTCGTTCGAGGTCGCGATTATTTTGATCCAACTTAGTCATGATATCATTTACTTTCTGAAGAGAGGAAGAACTTGGTATGTCCTTCAGTAGTTTTTCAGTTGAAGCAATCTCTTGATTTCTGTTCTCTACCGATTTTGTATAGTCAGTGATTCTATCCTTACACCGCTGCACCTCTTCTTGAATAGATTCAGGGGACTGATATTCATCAGATAGAATTTTCACCTTTGCTGCAAGTTCGGATTCAAAATAATCCAGATGTTTGGTCATCCCTTTGAGTATGTCAATATCATAGATATCAACCAGGAGGTTTCTTAGCGTGACTGCTTTTGCATTGGCAAGTTCTGATACTTCGCCCTGTCTCACAAATAGTGTTTTCAATGCTTGATTGAGTTCGAGATTAAGTATCTCATCTAATTTTCTTCCTACAGACGAACTCTTGTTAGTAATTTGCTTCCAAGCTGAATCCTGTTTCATATACAGAACAACAGCCATTCCATCTGCAGAATCGTACCTTCTATCAATCTTATATCGAGCTCCGGCAACTTCGAATTGAAGTATCACTCGACAAAAAGTCGAACTAAAACTAACTAGTTCATCATTATTAAGATCCGAAACAGAAGTTGGCCCCCAGAGACACCAAAGAATCGATTCGAAGAGTGATGATTTTCCTGTAGAATTAGGACCTTTGATTATAATCAATCCTTCAGGAAATTCGATATCGTCCTGAGGTAAGACAAGGTTTCGAAATGGCTTGAAATTCCAGACCTCCAACTTCAGTAGTTTCATTATTCATCCTCCTGAAGTGCATCAGAGGTCATCTTACCCTCTCGCTTACCAACCGCAAATTCAAGAGAAGTGACTGCAATCTTTGTTAGTGTTTCAACATCAAAGTTCTTGTCTATTTCAAGGGTTTCAAGGTATTCGTTGAAATCTGCTTCTGGATCTTCAATCAAATATTCGGATTCAATCTCGGGATATGCAGCAGAAGAATATCCAGCATCAGCGGACTGTTTGATATCCCAAACAAATTGAGCAAGATTGTACTCCGATTTGTGAGAGAGAACTTTCTGACGTGTGTTCTCAAGTGCAATCCCCAAATCAAACGTAGATAGTCGTTTTGAAGTTCCTTCGAAGGACAAACGGACTCGTGCTGCGGACACTGAATCCCAATCAGCAACGAGACCGTTCGTAGAAAACCAATCATCAATTTTGTCAGCAAGTGACTCTGCGGTATCATCATCACTAATTGATATCGTTTCATTCAATACAGGACGTTTGAATTCAAGATGATGCGGTTGTATATCTGGATTTTTTCCGGCATCAATATCAATAATCAAGAAACCTTTCTTTTCAGATGCCTCTCGAAAGCTCCATCGCTCAGGAGACCCTGAATACCAAGCATTCGGTGCGTGTTTTACCTGTCTATGATCATGACCTAATGCAATGTAATCATAGCCCATACTAAAGATAGCATCATAGAGAGTGTTGTCAAGTTTCATACCATGAGTCACAGCTACAGTGGGTCGCAAGCGTTCACGTTTCTGGTATGTAGTAATCCAGTCATCATAGATGTCAATCATATTGGAAGATCTAAGGACTGCAGAATCAATGAAGGGAAAACAAAAGACATCAAGATTCTCAAAGGAGAATTCCAAGGGAGTTCCCTCTCGAATTGCTTTCTTCAGATCCTGTTGTGTTGCTACGCTGAGTTCTGGTACCGCAAGTTTAAGGCTCTCAAGTAATGAAACTTCAAAAAATTTGAACATCCCATGATTTCCTTCGATGATGAGAACTGGAATTCCAGTATTTTTAATAAATTCTTGAAGGACAGTCATAGCAGTGATTTGTGCCTGAAGTGGAGGTTGGGAGGGGTTCTTTTCCCAGGGAGAGTTGTAAAGGTCTCCAGCATGAACAACAAGATCCACAGAGGGATCAATTTCTGCAATCTTTGTAAAGACCTCAGCAAATCTCTCGTAGAAATCATTCTCTAGGAGTTGAGCCTTCATACCCTCGCTCCAGATATTATGTCGTACACCATTACTAGGTCTACTTCCAAGATGGGTGTCAGAGATGTGAGCGATTCGTGCAGGCATCGAGTCATTCCTCAGAGTATGTGTTCTTCGTTTTTCTTCGTCTTCTTGTCTTTGTATCTGTGTCGGTCCTTCTCATATATTGTGTCAAATAGAGGAATTCGAGCTGGTAGAGGTAACTCTCTATATGAAGCTGTAACGATTGCTTCACCTCTGGACATAACACGAAATTCATTCTCAAATCCGTTAATATTCACACTGGCATTTTCAATACAGGCTCTGATTTCACGTTCATTACCAAGTCGCAAGTTGATTTCGGTGTTCATTTGACTCAAAATAACATTGTCAAGAACACTCACCTGTTGACTTACAACTAGTAAACCTATATTGAATTTCCGCCCTTGACGAGAAATGTCTTTGAAAACAGACTGCCCACGCATCAGGACAGGATTCAGAATTGATGGAGCCTCTTCCACTGTTACTTGAATTACTGGTAGTTTTCGGGGGTCACGTACTTCAGACGTATCTGCAACTCCGTCTTTGCCATAGAAGGCTCGGGCTTTCTGCTTTACACGTTTGAAGAATCCAGGAGGCAATCGCTTTTGGCCTTGAGTTTCAAAGTCTCCCAAGTTACCACTGCTTTTCAAAGCTCGACGCATATCAGATAATGTTCGAGTGACAATTGTGGTCAACAAGAATTGCTCCGTATCGCTCATCAAACTGGTGTTGACAACAAGAATTCTACCAGTTTCCATTGCGAAGAAGATGTCATCAAGAATAGATGTTCCCGAATCAATGAAGATTGGAGACCGCTCCAAGAAACTCAATCTACGTTTCACGGCTCTCAGAGTACCTACAGGAACCGGTGATGAGTCATCATCCATACTGAGAATTGAATCAATCCAGTTCTCTCCATTAGCATGATACTGTGCATCAATAAATGAAGACATTTCAGAAGTATATTCTCTAATTGAATAGAGATCTCGAGGCTGTATCTCCGAATAGAGGATACGGATTTCTCGTGTATACGCCCGAATGTCTCGGGTTGTAGCACTCTTGTGAGTTGTTAGATAGTAAAAATCTCCAATTACATCTGTGCGAGTTGATGGACTCATATCTTTGACAATACTCTGAATTCCATACTTATCGACACCTTTCGCAAATTCATCATGAGGGTCGATACAGAATGCAGAGAGTCTAGGCTTGTCGGCATTCGGATTACGAATAGCATCAAGATTGGTATCAATAATCGATTTGATCAGGACCATCATTAGGTTACTCTTTCCAGCTCCTGTTGATCCGAATATACCTACATGCATTGGAAGATACATAATTGGAATCTTAACAGGAACGTCAAGTGTTTTCTCACCTACCTGTAAGTCCCCAATGTGTACTTCTCCATCAGTCTGACATGCCAACATCTCTCGAACGAACTCGTCTGACGTACCAGGTACTGGTCGATACACCGATGCCAGATGGTCAGGTAATCGACGTGGAGATTTGAATGTCCATTCACCCTTCTCATTCTTCTCAGCATATCCAAGCATTCTTCCACCTAATGAGAGAAGCATATTACGGTCAATGCCAGAGAGATACGCATCACCTTCGACCATGAGGGTTCCTGCTATCCTTGACATATCGTCTACTTGACGAAGATAATTTTCAAGACCTAGAACTCTGAAGAAGAAGACCCGTTCATGCCCATCGCGTTCAGAGTATATCATGAATATCTCTCCTACGCTGATATCACGATTACGACCCATGATACCCAGAGTGGTCTGATTTCCAACACCAACCTTTCCGTAAAGTTCACCGAGTTTGTCTTTGTCGATATTCATTTCTATCACATTGAATTGTTCATTGATTGTAATCTTCACGTAGAGGTTGTGTCTTCCAATCACCCAGACCCACCTCTTTCAGAATATCCCTACAGATTTCTCTTGCTAATAACAAGTCCTCATAACTTAGCTTGCATGATTCATGTGCAAGCGCTAGTGGTACAGGATATCCATACCAACGTGCATCCCTAGACATAAACTCAATCTCACGAAAGAGCGCTTTCTCGTTTTCTCTCGTTGTTCTAGGATCCCCAGAAACAAAGATGTTCTGTAACCACCATATTCTATCAAAATCGATTCTGGAAGGTCTATTGTCTCGGGAGAAGCTAAATAGATAGGGTACCGCAAGCATTGGAGGAATGTAGGGGCGATCTTCTATTATGCGGAGACCTCCACCAGGGTCAAACTTGCTGGGTAAATGGCAAAACCATTTCGCACCATCACCAAATTTTTCCTTGGCCATCTTAGCAATTTTATGAGCAAAAGGTATCGTGTGATTCTTACTTACTGCACACAGAATGACTCCCTTTTGTCTTGCAAGTGAACAGAGGTCTCTGAGCATAAATCCACTTGGCATAGAAGGGTAGTGTTTTGTTTGATGCATAAAGACGGACATTGCACCATCGATAAGGACAAACTTCGGATCAATATCACTGGTGAGAAGAGTTCGTATTGCAGCATACTCGCTTACTTTTCGAAGCTCATCATGAATGACAATATTTGTCAATGACTGAGAACGTGAAACTAAATCTTCCATTTCCCGTAACTTTTTGGATGCACTAGCGAATTCAGTATCAGAAAAATCGGAGAACGAGTCAATCTTACCATTTGAATAATCACGGAAGAATGGCAATACTAAATCGACTATATTCTTTTGAGGATAGATATTCTCTAGAGATTCTGTCATCTTTTTTCTTGCATCACGTGGTACGCTGGAGTGCCAGTGTGCATCTATATCTGGTTGCTCACCTAGTTCATTTTCCAGATGGATTTTATCTATAGGAGCAAAGAAGAACTCACTTCTTGTGTTTGTATCAAGAACAACTGTTGATGTACTTAACATATGAACGCGTATGTCATCATGTACCACAAAGCGATCAGTTCCAGAACCATCAACAGCTGCAACTAAATAGTCATCTCCCAGCACTACATCTGAGGGATATGGATTCACAGTTGCGAGTAGTTTTTCTTTGATACGTAATTCATCTTCAACGAGTTTCTCCAGTTCTCTTCGGTTCTGATTGTGTTGAATATCCTTAAACACTGACCTCAAAGTCTTTCTAAATTTCTCTGTAAGAATCTTATCTAACATAGAATCCAATTCACTCCGCACAAGATGATAAGAACCAAGAATACATTGATACTTTGTTCGGACCCAATCATAAAAAGATAGCACTCGGTGTCAAAGAGTTGACTAAAAGAGCGCTTTATGATGATGAAAATAGCATCTACACGCAATTTCCTTTTTAATAACAAATCCAACAAAAAATATACGCAGCAGTGAATCTGGCTCGACCGTGTTTATGAGCTGACGGGAAGTGATTGTTTGCTGAATATCACATACTTTGGACATACATCATTCGCAATGGAAGCAAAAGGAACTACAATTCTACTGAACCCTGGAATCTGGGATGGCAATCCAGTTGTCCCTGATGATTTCGAGGCAAGAATAGTAATTGCAACAAATCATGCAGATGATGCCATCGGTAATGCAGCAACAATTTCAGTGAACTCCAAAGCCTGGTTCCTTGGAAGTAAAGATGCGGCTGATAAAGCAGCAGAACAAGGTGTAAAACCATGGCTACTTCATGTTCTCGAAACTGAAGTACCATATGAGGTTCCAAATGTGACGATCACTCCATACTCTCTCTCAAGAATTGATGAAGAGGCTGGAGGACATATTGAAAATCTTGGTCTAATAATCGAGATGGGTGGCATGAGAATAGGCTATCTTGGTGACAGTTCTATTCGTGGACTCTTTGAGAAGCTGGAGATGGATATTCTCATCGTACCTGTGGGTGGCGGAGCAACATTCGAAGTGAAAGATGCCGTTAGCTTATGTATCGACACAAAGCCGCGTATTGGAATTCCTATGCGATGGACTTCAGAGGACCAACCAAAGAAGTTCTCAAAATATGTTGAGCAATTTGGACAGGGTACTAAACCTGTACTTATGGAGCCCAATCAAGTTCTTGTAGTTCAATGGGCTGCAGGAAACGAATTTCGATACGAGCTAAACTGATATTCCCCAATGAAGTGAATATTGAAGTCAGAAAATTCCCTGACTGGATGAAAATGACTATGGGTGTGCATTAGATGAGTGAGAATACAAAGAAGAATGTGATCATCGATCTCGAAGAATCAGAAAAGATCCTACTGGACGGTGTTAGCAAGCTTGAGAAAATTGATGTTTCAGGAAAGTTGAGTGTCATCAATGTTTCTGAAAGAAGTCGTATCTGGAACGTAAAGGTTCACCTTGGTGATACACGTGATTCGACGGATATTACCGATGAATCACTTTCTGGAGGCGAGATTGATGTAAGTGGGACATGGGAAAGTAAGTACGGTGTTGAAACAGAAGCACCAATCGTGACTCTTACAGAAGTCTTTGATACGTGTGGAGATGTTGAAACAGAAGAACCACACTGGGCGTATGTTAGCAGTAAAGATAATCCAGTGAAAATCACACTCACTATCAAAAATGAAACGGATGGTGAGATTGATAGCATCATTCTCAATAAGACAATTCCACCAGAGCTATCCAATATTCAAATTATTTCTTCCAAGTCTGGCACAGCTGAGTTTGATGAAGGCACAAAACAGATTGTGTGGAAAGACTTTGTCATCTACCCTCAGGAAGAAACCAACCTTGTCATCGGAGCTACAGGACAGGTTCATGAGGCTGATGAGAAGAGCGCCGGTGAAATCGTTCTTACCTACAAAGGTGAAGACCAGCAGAGGTCAGCATTGAATCCAGACCTAACTGCACTCACAGAATTCCTTATGGGAATTGAAACCGCTGAAACTGAACCAAATCAATGGGAATGCACACTGGAATGCTCCAATGAGAGTGATATGATCGTAAGACTTGACAAAGCAGAAGTCTATCTCGCTCCAGAGGGAGGCGGTGAAAAACAGAAGATGATTGATGCCGCACCCAGCATCGAACTTGCACCAGACCAGGAATGGTCAGCATCCTTTGATGTTTCAAGTAAGGAAACACCAAAATGCACCCAAGAAATCCTTTACACCCCTGTGAGAATAATAACAAAGAGAGTACTAGGTACCATTGAAAAGACTTCACAGGTGATTCCTGTCTACAAGATAGAATACACTAAGGAGTTTGACCCACCATCAGTGAATAGTTTTGACAAGACCCCAGTTGAAGTTACTATTGAGGTAACCAATGCAGGTACTGCTAAGCTAAACGATATCATCATCGAAGACAATCTACCTGATGATGTTATGCCACCAACCAGTGAGCACATCACTGTCTGGATACGGGGTGAGGAATTCACGGGAACATACGATTTTACCATAGATCCAGAAGATCAAGACCCAGAAAAAACACACAAGATTTCCTTCAAGATTGAGAATCTAAAGGACACTATTGGAGAACTTGAGCCTGGTGAAACTGTGAAGATCAACTATGCAGTTATGGCTTGGAGAAATCGACCAGAAAAGGAATATCCATCACCAATCAAATGTGCCGCCAATATATATCCCGCAGGAATCCCTGCAGAAGTTGCTAGTCCAGAAGATGGCCACAAGCTTGGTGTCATCTACAAGAAGCGTGCAATTTCAACAAAGAAAGCTATCAATAAAGGCGCAGGTGCTGGTGAGTACATCATCGTGTTGGTAGTATCTAACAAGGGAGAAGTCACAGCAGAGAATATCGAGATGACTGATTGGATTCCTTCAGGTTTCGAGTATATCTCAACAGATCCAGAGGATGACCAGCCAGAAGTAGCTAGTGTATCAGATGGTGCAAACATGATGTGGAAATGGGCTCGCATGAACCCAGGTGACAAGAAAAAGATGAGAGTCACCGTACAGGGTGAAGGTGAGTACGAACGTCGTGAACCAGAAGTGACTTCAATATAGTATAAGAAATGAACGAGTAGGCGCGGGAATTGACCCGCGGCCTATTCAGTTTTATAAAACAGATTATTCGCCTACTTCTTCGAGCTCTTTTCTAGTCTGTTTGAGCTCTGCATCAAGAGCATCCAAGGGGAGAATATCAGGCGCCTCTTCAGTAATGTGAGTGTCAAGAGTATAAAGAACTTTGAAACTAGATAGGGTCTTATGAAGTGCATCTGAAATCTCAAGAATCGCGGTACCCAAGTCAGCCTTAGACATATCTTCTCCAGAGTGCATATACACAAAGTCATAGGCTCCCTTGATAGGTTTAAAGCTCAGAGCTAGTAGTTTCTTTGCAACTTCAGATGGAGAAGCACCTTCACTGTAGAACCACAATTGTACACTTGTTTCGTATTTAGGCATAATAGACAACCTCATTTTCCCAGAACAATGGCATCGTCAACTACTTTGTTTATGTCTATTCTGATGAACCTATCTATGCACAAGTAATGACACATCTTCGTGTTTGAGCGTATGTTCCCACAAACGCTTGCAGTCACATGTCAAATTATCAAACACATGAGCATCCAGTGTTAACGAGAATTGACGAATCGCAGTAACAAAATCTGTATCACATTTTCCACAATTGTGAGTTCCTCGTTTCTTCCCCGCAGCCGCAGGATCACAGACAACATTTACCGAGTTCTTTGCGGCATCATGAGCATAACGAAGAACTTCCACAACACTCCAAAGCCAAGGAGGTCTAAACCTCTGTTTCTTCCAGAGCTTCTCAACAAGTGTACTGCTCTGAACATTGACAGGATTAAGAGAGATAGTGGACACTCCTGCGTCAATTGCATCTCTCACGGTCTGTTTTGAATCAAGAAGAGCATCTCGCTCAGTAAGGAAGGGTGGTTTCAACAGTACGTATGCACGAGTTCCTACATTGTGCTTCTTACCAATTTCAACTGCTTCTCTGAATGATTTCAGGTCGAAATTCTTGTTTATACATAAAGAGCGAACTACATCACTGCTACTCTCGAGACCCATTCCAATCTCAATTATTCGATCATCTAGAATTGCACGTACCTCAGCAAGGATGGAATCTTGAACATACTCAGGTCTTGATTCTAAAACCACCTCTCTGATTCTATCATCATCTGCAATTGCTTTCAATATCTGGTTTCGTGCGTCAGAAGGTATCTCTTCTGTATCCAAGAAACTTCCACTTGTGTAAATCTTCACTGCAAGAGGAGCACTTTCTTTGTCTAACTTGGACATCGCATCTTGAAACTGGTTGAAGAGCTCGTCAGAGGAGGGATTTTTGCTTGAGCCATCTAAGAGGTAGCTACACATAGTACAACCTCCTTCATCACTCCGTGCATGAGCACAACCAATTGTTGATAGTACGATTGAAAGAGCAATACCACTCTCGTTACCTACCCTTGATGGAACAGTCCATGCAGCTGACGCTTTGTTTGGGTTCTTTGCACGCCTCTTTTCTACCGAGCGACCTCTAGATTTGAATGATGCAATCTTCACTGCTGATTGAATCTGTTCCAAAGTATCGGTCATAATTATACCTCCACCTTATGGCGTACAGAAACTGCACGCCCTCGTTTCAGTTCACACATTTCGCGTCCTGACATTTCACTCCGTCCAACTGCAATGACCTCATCTTGATTATTGAGTACTATCACTTCATCACCAGGGCGTATAGACGAGTCAGCCTCTTTGATTCCTACTGCAAATATGGAACCACCTTTGACAATTGGTGCATCAAGCCGAACCCAGTATCTGTTTAGGGGAGCAATAAGTTTCGCACCACTCAATGTAAGTGACAAGAGACCTGTATCAGCTATGAATGAGCAGATCTGTTCTTTGTCGATACGACAGACAATCTGTCTATACGGTTTTCCACCTACCTTTGCATTCTTGGGAACCAAAATATTTCCAGCTCCCTTACCAAACTGGAAATCTGCAGTTGCCCGGACTATTTCCTCAAGCTGTTTTAATGGTGCGTCTTTCAATTGGAGTACACCCTTGAGGTCAACAAGTGTTTCTTGTAATGCTTGGCGAGATTCCCAGCTTGTGGCAGACGTTTCAGGAGTTGTGTATATGATACTCTGTGAAACTTTAGATTCAGCAGCCTTCACAATCCCCAAATAGCCACCAGAAACATGTGCAACAACAGTGCAACTTGGATCAAGCTTGTTTAGATATGTGATGAGTGCCTCTGCGCCTAGCGAGGTTTCTTCAGCATCCCAGTCTCCAGTAACAGGAATATCGTAGTTTGCTGCAGGGAATATTCTCTCAAGTTCTCTCGGTACTATTCCAAGAGGGGATGTGAGAATTACTTGAGCAACTCTACCTGATGCTCTACCTAGAGCACTCTCTATGGTTTCCGAAAACCTACGATGAGATTTTGAGTCAGAATACGGTTTCTTAGCAGAGCAGGGGAGTAAGAGCACAATCTGTTTTCCTTCAGGGGGAGTATAACGTACCTCTAGAAAATCACGATAGCGTTTAACTGCGGGGGAATTATAGGATTCAGGACCGATGAGTGGAACATTATCTGCTCCAGTTGTGGGTGTAAATTCCTCTATGAATGAATAGATTTGTTTATCCACCTGTCGCTGAATCGATGCTTGATTAGGACTTACATGTGTCATCGATTCAACTAACCATCGTAAACGACCTGATTTCATTGCATGAACTGATTCAGATAGAATAGATTCATAGACATCCAAGTTATGATTCTGGAGAATCTCGTTAAGATCAGAATGCTTAGCCTCTGCAATAGATTCACAATGCGAACAAGAACAGAATCTCTGTTGTTTTCCTGTTTCTATATGTTCTGAATCATTACGCCATAATCGAACACCATTTGCTGCAGTTTCATATGCATAACCAGTATCTATGACATCAAAACCTGTGTAGTAAAGAAGTGGTACTGTGCTGGGAGATATTTTCCCCATAGCCACAGCAAGCCAAGAAGCAGGAAGATTGCTTCTGAGAATTATCGAGTCAAGGTCTGTTGAACCAAGATAGCCATCAAACATGAAAGCAGCTGCTCGGATACCCTTGGAATGAAAATCATCAATGTAAGATTTGAAAACATCAATGTCTATGTTCTCAGGAATTCTGACTATTAGTCGAGAGGGGTCAACAGTTTCTTTGATTTCATCAATAGTATCAAGCTGATGACGTAGTGTTAGAACACTGGTTTGATCATCCAGAGATGAGAATGATATTAGGGAGGGGAGTAAGATTGAATCAAAGTTCCCAAGTCCTGCTTTGTCTATCTCTTCAAGTTCCATACCGAATGGAAGTGCTGCGATTGTTGGTCTGGAGTTTGATGGGTCTCTTCCTAAGGTCCCATATTGAAGCATCCTCTCGCGAGATATATTGGGACCAGTAAGCAGCGGAGTTTCGAATACTTCAGTACCCATGATGTACTCACCTAATCTTGCAGGACCATCATGCCCGCGCCCAACTCTAAATTCGGTCAATCTCTTCATCTCCATTCTAGACAAGGGGTTCGTACCCAGCATATCCTTCTGTATCAACTGTTGTTTCAGTCTTGGCGAGTATCATTTCTACACTCTCAAGGGCTCCTATCTTGTATAGTGGACTGTTGTTGTTTCCACAGTGATAAGAGTAAGTACACAGAGGACAGCCATCAACTGTATTGCAGTCGCACTTTTCCAGTATTGTCTTTGTTCTTCTGAATGCCTCATCTAGTTTTCCAAAGAGCAGTCTTGATGCTCCATTACCTCCAGGGCTACCATCGTAAACGAAAATTATCCCTGAATCACCCATTGAAACGCCCCCGATCTCACGCGTTCCGCCACCTGTGAGCATATCACTTGATTCAATGAGAACATGCTCTACTGCGTGGAATGCTCCTCCATACATTCCACTTGGTGTCATTTTGGGACCTCCAAGTGCAGAATATTTCCCAGAAACATAGTCATTGACGGATTTTACAGGTTCGGGTGCTGTAAAGGCAAAGCCTCTGGTTTTGTATGTATATATCAGAGGTGTGGTCAAATCAGCTCGACCAATAATATTTCCAGTTCGAGTTTCTTTCTTGACATATCCGAAGACTGTTTGGGTCATCTCCAGGGTACAATACACAGCATTTAGACCCAGTATCTTACTGCGTTCGATGATATCAATTATCTTAGGCATTGTAGAATACAGAGGCTTTGTGTGCATACTTCTATCCTTGTAAGGAACTACTGTTGCTCTTCCAAGACCTGGAGTGTACTTGAAGTCAACAGACATGTAGTTCTTACCTCCGTGCAAATATATAGCTCCAGGGTGAAGAGCTTGAGCTGCCATCGGCATTGAGCGATCACCGAGTCCCTTCTTATCAAGACGTATCTGTACTGTATCTCCGATACCTCTAATGCTGTAACCTCGCCATGCTTTCCTTGCACGATCAGCATCGATAACTCGAACACTATCATTTTCATTTACTTTTACAAGACCATCTTCAACCAGTTTCTCAATGATCACCTTATGTCTACTAAACTGGGACGCGTCAAGCTTACCCCCCATAGCTGCAGCAATCAGTTGGTAGTATCCAACTACTTCATTCTCGGGCTCAAGATACGCTGCATCAATATCTGTGAAATATTTCTCAGGGTCGTTTCGATAGAACGAAGAGATTGGATCATTTTCGCGGAGAGCAAGAATCGCTACGCTCTCCTGACCTTTACGACCTGCCCGACCAATTCGTTGTGTCAGTCTAGTAATCGATACAATCATACTCACAACACTGTTGAGATCGCCAATGTCTATCCCGAGTTCAAGTGTGGGAGTGGATACAATGACAGGTAGTTTTCCAGACCTGAAGTCATCTTCTACGTCACCGCGGTATTTCTTTGATAACCCCGCACGATGGACCATAGATTTCACACCAACATTGCTGAGGAGTATGTTCAATACTTCAGCTTCAGAGTGCGTGTTTCCAAATACCAGGGTCTTGAAATCACCAACTTGAAGCATTCCTACCAAATCTACAATCATGCTGTATTTACTGCGCTTTCCGGGATAGTACATCAAGAAGTGAACGGGACCTCGCTTTGCTGACTTTGATTCAATGAGTCGTACATCAGTATCGAAGAGCATCTCTGCAAATTCCTTGGGATTCGCAATAGTAGCAGATGCTCCAATTTTCTGAAATCTTCCAGATTCCATCTCCAAACGTTTCAGGATGTAGTAAACATTTGTTCCCATAGATCCTGTATAGAGATGAATTTCATCCAATACTACAAATTTCACAGTTGTAAGTAGGGGCAATAGACGAGATTGCATCCAGCCAAGGTGATAATGAAGTACATCAGGGTTTGTCAGAAGAATATCTGGAGGTCTCTCGTAAATCTTACTTCGCTCTTTCTGCGACACATCTCCATCAAAGATTGCAACAGTGACCCCAGCAGCCGTTCCCAGTTGTTTGATCTTGTCATATTGGTCACGAGCGAGTGCCTTAGTTGGATAAATCAAAAGGGCTCTGATACCGGGATTGGAGAATGATTCCTGTACAGAGATAAGCAGCTGTCGGATGATTGGTAGAATGAATCCTTCAGTTTTACCTTGAGCTGTTGGCGCAGCGAGGACCACATCTTCACCATTGTTGATTGCATTAAAGGAAACCTCTTGGAATTTGTAGAGCTTGGAAATCCCTTTCGAGTCCAGTTGTTCCACCAATCGTTTTGGTATTCCAAGTTCACTAACATCAGAACCGTACTCGGCATCAGTTGCTTCCATGAATTGGTACTTGATAATATAGTCGCGACCAGATGATACTAAATTTCGAAGGGTTTCAGGAAGGTCATCGATATCTCCTCCACCCTCTTCTACAATCTTCTTTATGGCATCCTCTGATTGCACACGTGACAATCTATCTCTTGTTCGTCGTTTCTTTTTGGGAGCATCGGATCCAGTCCCAAGATATTTTTCCCTTCGAACCGATGTTTTCGCATCTTCACGGTCGAATGCACTGCGCTTAATCTCCTCGCTATATCCCTCATAGGCATCAAAGAGGTCCTTATTCTTGCCATCTACAAGTATCTCTACATCACACATGGAGCAACTGACATACCACCCAGCATCAACTTTATTGAAGTCAAGTCGTGAACCACACTTAGGGCAATGTAGGACTGGCACAGTTAACACCAATTTCTATGACATCGATGGACAGCGGCTTATCAAACTTTGGCACTAGTTTTACACAACATCAGTAATCATGACGTCCGATGAATTAATAATGCCATATGCTAATGACATCTTGGGATAGGGGATGTCCGTACAAGGAAAGAACAATCGGTGGATTGCGCTAATCATCGTTCATCTTTGTAAAATTTTATTCCTGTTAGTTGCCATTGTTTTGGATAATTCAGGAAACTGGTACTATTTTTTGTCTCTTAGAACATGGTACTTAATGTTCTGCTTCGGAGACCTCACTCTGTTCTTTGCTTATTGGAAAATGAATCCAACTTGGGAAGAAGGTGCACGTGTCTTTGGGATCTTCTGGAATATTATGGTTGTTGTATTTCTGGTGTATAGCTTTGTATTTAATTTCCTAATAATTCTCATAATAGTAGAAACGTGTGTTCTGATTTTGTCTAAATCATACTCTGACCAACAGAAAAAAACAAATGTCACAACATAATCCTTATAACGGTAGTGCAAAAAACAAGCACAACCGACTCGCACCAGCGACGGAGTTTGATTACAATGGTAAAAGACATCAGCTCATCAGAGTTAAACCAAATTATCACAGATAACAAAGTAGTATTCGTTGACGCACATGCAGTTTGGTGTGCACCTTGCCGTACTTTAGGTCCAATGCTTGAAGAAGTGCATGAGAAATATCATGAACGTGGATTGAAAGTAGTCAAGTTAGACATAGACCAAAATCGTGAGTTCAGCTCAGAGAACCAGATCACTGGTGTTCCTAGTGTTATAGTATACTCAGAAGGTAGGAAAGTAGTCTTTGATGACGGTAATGGAAATAAGACCGACAAGCTTGTTGGTGTTATGCCAATGGAAGTCTACGAACAGATTGCTGATAATCTCCTAGCAGAAACACCTGCATAATATTCCTTCACTTTTCTCCGAGGAAGGTACTTCCTTCCTCGCGGGACTTTCTTATTTTTTTTCAATCTATCCTGTGAGTAACAATTATAGGCATCTATGAAACGGAAACCATCGGTGCAAAACACATGGTTCGTGATGTAACTCCTTCAGACATCGAAACAGCAAAGACTGAAACGAAACTTTTGTTTGTTGATGCTTGGGCTCCTTGGTGCCAACCTTGCTTAGCATTAGCTCCAACTCTTGATGAGCTAGATGAAAAATACAAGGATGATCCAGATGTAGGTTTTCGGAAAGTCAATACGCAAAATCATCAAGAATTTGCAATCAAGAACGAAATCAGTGGCATTCCATGTGTTCTCATTTTCATGGACGGTGCACCTGCTAAACTA
Source organism: Candidatus Thorarchaeota archaeon (assembly GCA_018238205.1). Taxonomy (GTDB): domain Archaea; phylum Asgardarchaeota; class Thorarchaeia; order Thorarchaeales; family Thorarchaeaceae; genus SMTZ1-45. Next base: position 19,223 of record JABCTV010000004.1, on the reverse strand, counting down.
GAGATACCAACCTCAGAAGCAGGTAATGTGACAATCGTAGATAGACTGGTAGGTTTGCGACCTGCAGAGCACTATGAATTTGCCATTAATGCTCTACTTAACCGGAATTGATAGTCTAATTGAGCACATGATGTTTTATTAGACATTGTGACAGCAGAGAAGTAAGCAGAGAGGTGTTAGATGTGCCAATACTACCCTTCGGAGATAAGAGTCCAAAAATAGATCCAAAGGCATTTGTGAGTCCACAGGCCACACTTGTTGGTGATGTTGAAGTCGGTGCGAGAGCCAATATCTGGCCGGGTGCTGTGATACGTGGAGACTTTGCGTCTGTACGAATTGGCGAGAAAACATGTGTACAGGACAGTGCTGTGATTCATGCACACAGTGAAGAGAATCCTGCTATTATTGGAAGCAATGTTATCATTGGTACTGCTGCTGTTCTTCATGGAGTATACATTGGAGATAGCGCAAACATAGGCGAGGGATGTGTCATCTTCGATGGAGCAACTCTTGGAGAAGGGGTATTGCTTGCCCCAGGAAGTATCGTACCAGCAAATGTTGTGATCCCTCCGAGAAGCCTCAACTCTGGAGCTCCTGCAGCACAGATTCGTGAACTTTCGCGGGAAGAAGTAGACAAACACAATGACAAGACTGAAGCAATCGCTCAGGTATTTGCAAAACTCAAGAGATGGCAACAGACTACATAATCACATGGTTTCACGAGCTAACGACGCCAGATTCTCTACGCCTTCTGAGGTCACCAGAAAGACATCTGCTATTTTTGCAGATCCCACACCAGATACAAAAACAGTTGGATGAAGTGTGAAGACCATACCTTCTTTGAGTGAATACGAACTTCCTGATGTGATGTATGGAGGTTCACGTAGGTCCAAACCAATGGAACTTCCTAGTGGTTGAATGAGTGTATCTGCAGGGAAACCCTTACCAGCTTTCTTCAGTATCTGTTTTGTCACTTCTTCAAAACTGGTTTCTGGCCGCATTACTTTTTCTGCAACTTTCATTGAGTTTAAGAGATATTCAAAGAGCTTTCTCTGTTGGGCATCCGGTTGTCCAAGATGGATGGTTCTAGCAGCTTCTGCAAAATAACCCGAGTGGCTTACAGTAATATCTAGAACAACAAAATCTTCACTCTTGATCCTATGAGGTCCAGGTTGAGCAAATGGAAATCGAGCTCGGTCTCCAGAAAGGACTGCAGCCCTAATCCCACGTTGTTGGCCTCCTGCACCTCGCATAGCAGATTCAATTTCAAGGGAAACCTCATCTTCGGATTTTCCAGAGGTGACTATTTCAAGTGCAGTCCGAACTCCTATCTCAGCTACTTTTACCGCTTGCCGGATAGCATCTATCTCTGCAGCATCCTTAATGTAGCGAAGTTTCCAGAGATTCTGTGAAAAATCTCTGAAGCCTGCATCAGGAAAACTACTCTTCAGGTTGTCCAGCTCTCGAACTGAGAGCCAATCAAATTGCAACCCAATCATTCCCTTTGACAAATTCAATTCATCGAGCACACTAACTATCAAATTCCAGTATGCTTGACCTTGAACCCTGTACCAGTCTTCAGAAACTGTCGAACCGAAAGAATGTATCTTTGCCAGTATTGTTTCGCCAGCTAATGTAGCTTTTTGGGATTCAGAGATTATCAATTGAGGTTGGTGACCCTCTGAGATAATGCAACCAACAGGAACGTTATGTCCAGTACATCGGCAACCCGTCAAGTACTGAACATCCTGTCGTCTTGTTATCACTAGTGATTCGATTTCTTCTCGGCGCATTGACCGATATACTCGATCCAGACGTTGTGGAGTGAATTGCATGATGATTGCATCTCTAAGGGCTACTACAACTAGTGTGATTCTAGTTACTCTATCGTCGAAAAATTAGTCCCATTTAAGCTTCTTGTCGAGCTGTTTCATTCAAAGAATTCATAGAAATAGTGGCGGGACCGTCCGGATTCGAACCGGAGATACCCAGCTCCGCAAGCTGGTGCCTTATCCATACTAGACTACGGCCCCATTTTTCGAGAGGCCAAGTTTAACTTATAGAGTCTTCGTAATAAACCATGCAAGCCTGTTTGCTTAGGCAAGGGAAAATGGTATCAATTTCACCACAGCACGGCCTCGTTGCTTTGTAATGCGAAGAGTGTGTTCGGAGGTCTGCAGAACGAAACTCTCACCCTCATCGAGATTTTCTAAAACAGTTTTCCCCATAGGACCGTTCAGATAACGCGTGAAACGAGTCACAACTTTTTCTTCTGATGTGGTCGGTTCTCCAATAATGCTCATGATTGAAACCTCATGTCATACTATTTTGATGGCATGAAGCATATAAAGTCCGATTTTGGTGTTTCAAAAAGATAGTATGGCGGGACCGCCCGGATTTGAACCGGGGATTACCAACTCCGGAGGCTGGTGCCTTATCCAGGCTAGACTACGGCCCCACCGGACTGAAGTTTGGAGTTTCTTAAAGGATTTGCTCCAGTAGGGCTTTATGATTTATCACCAATGATTATGAACCCAAAACGTTTGCTTACGACACAGTTATAAAACAGGTAGAGGCACGAACGCAACGGTGACCGTCAATGACTAACAAACAGAAAGCCCTCAAGCGTGAACGTGTCAGACTCAGAAAGGGTCAGAATCCACAACAGGTCGATTACAGAAAAATAGACAGGCTTCGAGCTGCTAAGAAAGAGTTCTGGAAGATTAAGAAGAGGAGCGGTAAGGCTGAAGAGAAGACAATCTCAAAGGTTGACACCAAGAAGGCCAAGCCAGAGAAAGAAAAGAAGAAGAAAGTGAAAGAACCAGAACTTGAGGTCATTGAAGATAAACCAGAGCTTGAAGCGATCGAGGAAAAGCCAGAACTTGAGGTCATTGATGAAGAACCAGAGGAGGAAGAGATTAGCAAGGAACTTGAAGAGCTCTACTCCGACGATGATGATGAGCCCGCAGAGGAAGAAGTTACAGAAACTTCAGAATAACCTCGCGACATCAGATTTTCTCAAGCATCAAAAAGAATAAGACTGACAATCTTCTATTCAGTCTGTCAACCTAATAAGCGGAAGGTAGGATTATGACGACACTTCTTCAGATAGTCAAGCGTTTACAAGAACTAGCTCCAAGAGATATGACTATCCAAGGACTAGAGAGTCGAGTGGAAATAGGTCCACAGTCGGATACAGACCAGACCAACACTACTGTGAAGAGAGTGTTGATTGCTACCTATCCATCTGCGCGAGTGGTCACTAAAGCGTCGCAGGACAAGTCCAACCTTCTTGTTACCTATCGACCGTTATTCCCATTTGTTATTGATAGACTCTCAGGATTGGATCTTGTAAGGGTTCGCCTCTTAGCTAAGAACTACATCTCAACCTATGTAATTGGCAGTGGATGGTTATGCGCGAGAGATGGTCTTAATGACGCACTCCTGGACACACTAGGTCTAGAGAAAATCGGGGATTTTTCAACTGAAAGTGATTATGGACAGCTTGCAACGATTGGCAGGATTTGCAAACCACCTGGTGTCAAAAATCATTCTGGGTTTGCTAATTATATTGCATCAAAGTTGAATCTCAGCACAGTGATGTTTTCAGGAGACCTTGATGATGAAGTTGGAGATGTACTCGTAATTGCTGGAAATCATGTGGATATGCCAGATATCATCAATGCACGACAACAGGACATCAAGACTCTTGTCACCGGTGAATTAGCACCAGATCTTAGACTCTTAGCAAAGGAGGAAGGAATGAATACTCTTGAGCTCGGAGCTTTTGTGAGCGAAGATCCTGGTATGAAACGATTACGAGATAGTATTAGCCTTGAATTTCCAGAGTTGAAGATTGATTTTATTGCAGCAACTCCACTGGTTCATGGTCTGAAACCCTACAAGGAAGGAATGGCTTAGAACTAAATCATTCTATTTTGGGGGATGTCGGATCATTACAACATTCTTGTTTTTCTGAACGCCAACATGTTTTGCTACAGGAATACACTTCGTCCTCATGATATGAACCGTGGGAGCTTCAGGCTCAAATTCGGTCAATGACTCAAAGTTACCCATACCTTTTGCTACAATTAACTCAGCAGAATGGAAGATGTCTAGAAACTCCTTAGAATTACGTTCGAGGTTGACACCTATTGCGGGAGCGCCTGTATCTATGACCTCATCAGCATAATCTAGAAGATTTACCTCGTCAGCATCAATCATAGTGGCATCATTCAGGATGGGGCCGCCCTTAACGACTGCAATCACCTTCGGTCCAAGACGCTTTATTTCACGCATCAGAATCATATCAAGAACAACTTCTCCAGCATTATCATGCAGAAAGATGACCTCATTGACGTTTTCACATAATTTGCGAAATTCATCTACTTGGTCAACAGCAAGATCGGATTCAACATTGTCGAGAATTTGTCTTAGTTCATCAAGACTGAATTCTTGTCCAGACACATCAAACTCAATTGCATTAGCTGCAGCAGCTATGAGAGTGGCGGTACGAAACATAGAGTCCGGGTCTTTTGCCTCATCTACAAGCTGGATGAGTTCTGGAAGGATATTGAGTGCCATAACATTTGATTCGTGTTTCAAGGCCTCATAGGGATCCTTCCCGGTCATACGCTGAACAATCAGGTCTCGGTCTGTTCCAATGTTGCTTGGTACTGATTCGCTATTGAAATTCTCTCCAAGAAACTTTGTCATTTCTGTGATAACCCTCATCTGGAGTTCAGAATCATCTGTTGCTAAACGAACCTGATTGATGGCTCGTTCAAGTAGACAGTGTGCACACTCTAATGACACTTTCATCGTATTTCGCCTGATTACATTCCAGTCCGAATCAAAGAAAAATGAAACGGAAGGTACTATTTGCTTAGTGGTGAAACAAGGTCAGCCAGAACATCTTCGGGTTTGTCAGATTTGGCTACTGCAGAGGCAAGAAGTACTCCCTGTGCACCTAGTTTGATCGCAGATGTAACATCATCACCGTTACCGATTCCAGCACCACAAAGAATCACAACATCCTTGTTTACCTTACGGATCTTCTCCACTGTACCAGAGATTATCTCTGGCTGTGCTTGAGATACTGAAATTCCAGAACCAATAAGCTCTGGAGGCTCAACAGCTACGGCCCAAGGATTCATAGTTGCGGCAGCAACGCTCACCAAGATATTGTTTGTACAGACCACTGCATAGAGATTGAGCTTGTGTGACTTGTCGATAGATGCTTCAATATCAGCCAGTTGCATTCGGTTTTCAGAATGATTCAGGAGTGTTCCAGCACAACCAGCCTCTACAAGTGTTTCGCCCAAGGAATGACCTGTGAATCGTCCAGGCTCGCCGGCATCCATATGCTGGGAGAATACTGGAATCTCAACAGCTTTCGCTACTCGGAATATATCTGGAATCTGAGGTGCAACGACAATGGGCACATCATATTGATTTGATACCTTTTCACAAATCTGAGCAAGAAGAACAGCCTTCTCACCAGTTGCTTGCGGGTATGTTTTCAGATTGATAATGACAACAGGAGTTTTGATATTCGTCAATCATATCCCACCTGATTATGCCAAGCAGCAACAGTCCTGATTATAACTATTGCTAGACATTTGCAGGAGTGTAATTTAGCTGTCTATCTTGCTGAACCAATGAGAAGTTTCATGATGGGTACTCTTGCATAACCTCGACGGTTAAGGTCGGTTATGGGTTTTCGTACCTCGATCTTAACGAACTTTCCAGCCTCAGCAGACTTGTAGTACTGGAGATAAATCTTAGAGAATTCAGCAAAGTTAGCTGCTGATAGAAGATCAGAAACAACGTCATTTGCAATTCTCACATGTGCATCTTGGTCAGTCATAGCACCAGTTTTTATTTCAATATCGCCAAGTGGTGCTTTCCCAATCCAGAATCTTTCACCCATTGCCATGAATTCAATGTAGAATTCGTCAGTTCCTTCAATCCCCGCGCCAATACTTGAATCGTTGAACATGTACATGAGGCGTTCTTGGATCTCTGAATGATAGGGAATTGTATCCCCTCGAACTGTGGGAACATCTTCAGCCGCTGACTCTTCCACAGCATCTGGAGCATCACCAGATTCTTCATCTTCTACAATCTCGGCCTCAGCAGCGTCTATAGGTTCTGCATCAGCGGTCCCATCATCCTTTTTATCGGTCTTTTTTCGTCGAAAGAATCTTGACATTTTTCAGATTCGCTCCTAATTGAGGAATGAGCAATTTGTTTTGAAAGAATACAGATTTGCGCTACTCTGTAATCCCAATGCTCTTCTAGAAATCCTACCCAGTCATAGAAAAAGGTAGCTCAGTTGTATACATCATGGTGGGGGACTGGGCTTTGCTGCATTTTGGATTGCCATTTGTTCCAGTTGAGCAATTAGTGGGAGACCACCTGAAACCTTACGTTCACCCCACAGTTCATCTACAAGAAGATCTCGAATTGCGATTCGGATCACCTCTGAACGATTAGGGTATTTGTTCTGTCCGATAAGTTCGTCAACGCCATCAACATATGATTCAGGCATGCAAATAGTAACGACTCTCATTGTACACCAACATCATTGGATGTAAACATCATAATGAAGGGGTGTCTGATTGTGGTGCGTATCCCAGTATTACTAACTTTTCATGGTTTGAGAACGAGTTTACCCATCTGAGCACCCTGTTCGAGGATTTCGTGAGCCTCTTGTGCTTTAGAGAGTGGTAGGATTCGGTCTACTGTAGGCCGGATAGTGCCGTTCCAGACCAGCTTTAGCGCCGTTCGAAGCTCATCTCTGCTTCCCATTGTCGAACCAAGAATTTCAAGTTGCTTCCAAAAGAGGAGGTTCACATTGGTTTCGGCAATCGGTCCAGATGTTGCCCCACAAGTGACAAGTTTCCCACCCTTTCTCAGACTCTTCATACTTCTTGCCCATGTTGCCTGTCCGACAGAGTCTACAACAATGTCGACACCACGCTTGTTTGTTAATCGATAGATCTCCTTGTGATAATCAGGCGTTTCATTGTGATTGATACCTTCATCCGCACCTAGGGTGTATGCCTTCTCCAGCTTTTTGTCAGAAGAACTTGTGACAATCACTCTAGCTCCTGCAGCTTTTGCAATCTGAAGTCCTGCGAGAGCCACGCCACCCCCAATCCCAATGATAAGAATATCATCTCCAGCTTTGATCTGAGCCTTAGTCATCAACATTCTCCACGCAGTCATGAGAGTCAGGGGAATAGAAGCAGCGCCAGCCATATCTAGACCACTCTCTTTTGGAATGGGTATGACATTTTGTGCGGCCACATTGAGATACTCTGCGTATCCACCTCGATAATGTTCACCAATTATTCCATAAGATGAACAGAGTGATTCCTGTCCACGAATACAGAATTCGCAAACTCCACAAGAAACACCCGGATCTACGATAATCTTCTGACCAACTTCTAATGAATCACTAACTTTACTTCCGACCTCAGTAATCTCACCACTGATATCACTACCAAGAATGTGGGGCATCTCCAATTTAAGACCAGGAATACCTCCCCGTATAAAGAGGTCAAGATGATTCAGTGCAACATAATTTACCTTGATCAAGACCTGATTCGCTTCAATTGTAGGAGTATCAATAACCTCATAGGATAGAACATCAGGTCCGCCATGCTCATGAAATACTGTAGCCTTCATTGTATATTCACCAATGGAATATCTCGGATATTGCACACCTTAACATAAAACCTCGGGTTGAGTCTTAATCAACATCATATTTGCACAAGTTTAAGACTGTCTGATTTTTCAGACAACATCAGAACACCCAATTATCAGGTGATATTTATGGCAAAAGGAAAAGCAGGAAAGGTACGCGCAAGTCACATCCTTGTTGACAAACATAGTCAGGCACAAGCTCTCGTCAGCAGAATCGCTGAGGGAGAAGACTTCAAGAAGATTGCACTAAAATTCAGTAGCTGCCCATCCAAGAAGAAAGGTGGAGACCTAGGTTGGTTCACAAAGGGACAGATGGTTCCTGAGTTTGAAAAAGCGGCATTTCGATTGAATGTTGGTGCTATGACCACAGAACCAGTCAAAACTAAGTTTGGTTACCATATCATCAAAAGAACTGGATGATAGTCACTGAAAAAGAAACTGAGGACTAATTCCCTCAGTTTGTGGCACCTGCAGTATTTGCTTTTGTTTGGAATCTCTTTAAGAGCAATCCAAGCAAGAAAATCCAAAACAAATCAAGAATCAAGAAATTAACAATCATTATCCTTGGAAATAGTAAGCTCTCAAGATACACCCTGAAAATGAGGAGTATACTCAATCCAACAATACCAATCATGGCGATTGCATAATTTATTCTGTGATGGATAGCGAATATCCAATAAATGTTTAGAGTGGCAAGCAGAACACTCCCAGTAATGATCAGGATTATGCCAACATCATACCAAACTATGTTTGTATAAGTTATGCCATCAGTAGCAAGTTGAAAGATACTGAACCAACCTTGAATGATAAGTCCTATCAGAACAAGAAAAAGTCCAAGCATGTTGTTCATTCGGTCTGATATTTTCACGATTTCAGAAACCTCTCTTTTTTTAGTACGAAAATAATCCCCAAGAGCTATGATGCTCTAAGATTAGAGTTGTTTGTTAAATGATAAACTTATCTAAAAAATATTAATAGTTAATTGCCAAAAGAACTGGATGATGTTCCTATCGAGAAAATGGGCACCCATCAAGGCAAGAATCGAAGATTGTCCAACGACCCATAAATTGTTTACATTTTTGGAAATGATATTTTTACCATTGTTCCTTGACTCGGCTCATCACTAACTCTGTTAAGAACTTCGAGGGTTCCTCCATATTTTTCCACGATGTAGTGCACAAGATGCAATCGCAGACCCCTAAAACGCGGACGGGTACCGAGTAGTCCTTTTTCTTGACTGTCAAACAAATTGGGTCTATTGTCACTGACTTCCAGCTCGTAGGTAGTTTTCGCTTCAGTGAGACTAACCCAGACTCGCTTCCCATCTTCTGGACTGTGTTCGCATGAATTTGATAAAAGGTCGGATAATAACAACTCAAGATACTCATCTGCTCTTATTCGAGCATCGGATACTTGAATTGACATGCGGAATTCAACATCATCAAAAAGTGTTATCGCTGCCATCAAAGTTTCATTGAGCGCTCTATCAAGTAGTCTATCACTAAGCGGAAGTTCAGCTAGAGCATCGATGGTCTGAGTTTCAGCAATGACTCTGGAAGACTTTGATACTGCATGTAGTATACGTTCATGGAGGTCAAGAATAGAGGCGGTGTCTGCTTTGAATTGCAGGAGTCCTGCGGCAACCTGAATCTCTTGCAGGTGGTTCCGGAGATCGTGGCTCATCAGGTCTAGATACAGAAGTGACCTATCTCTGGCAGTTTGAAGGTCTTTCTCAATTATTTTCTGTTTGGTGATATCAGTGAAAATGGCGATACTCCCCTTGTACTCCCCTTCCTCACTGAACAGAGGAGATGCTGAAACCATTGTGGGAACCAACCTTCCGGACCTATGAATAAGACTGGTTTCATAGCGACTTGCTTTGCCAGCGATACGCTCCTTTATCTTATCAAATACTGCATCAAGTGTAAAGCCATGCATGATGTCAGATGTGATCATACCCACTAATTCTTTCTCGGTGTATTCGAGCATCTTGCACAGAACGGCGTTTGCATGGACCAAGACTCCTTCATCGTCGATGACTCCAAGCCCCTCGTTCATTGTTTCCAGTAATGTGGAGTACTTCATCACATACTCAGAGAGCAAACATTGAGTCTTACGCTCCTCTGTCACATCACGTAACTGTGCAAGTATCTTGATATCATTCTCACCGTTTGGCAAGACTGTTGTACGAACTTGGAGATTTCTGGGCTCGGTGTTATCACGAAGCACTATGGTTTCATAGGTTGGAGTAATTGGTTCTCCGTCAAGCCTGTGAGCATATCGTTTCTCAACAAGATCAGAGTTGTCAGGATGAAGAAATCTCAGGAAAGACTGCCCAAGAATCTTATCGCGGGGCCAACCTATAATCTCACAGACCCGGTCGTTGACGTATTCTATCCTCTTATCATTTCCAATGATAGCGATACCTTCCATGGTATGCTCCAGAATTTTCTCCACGGCGTTTCTTGTCGAGTGTAAATCGTTGATTGTAGAGTCTATTGATGTCATTCTTTGGCCAATCCTTAGCTGTTGCGGCGTGCAACTCGCATCCCTTGGCCGCTATCCAGGTTTACAGTTCTCTATGGTTTGTGCATGAAATCTGAAGTACTAGATTTGTCAATGGTTGTGAGTGGGTTGTGGAAAATTCTAAGCTGGTATAAATCGTTTCTTATGACACCGATCCTTTTTGAAGTATCAAATCCTCGTAAAAAGGAATAATTCATCATCAGAAAACTGGATGATATGACTAATTCTATTAAAAATAAAGAGTGAAGGGCGGGATACTTGATCCCGCTCAAACCTTCTATTTACCCTTGGGTACTATTTCTTCTTCCACAAACCTACTGGCACAACTTTTGAGGACTTTCGGCAATGTCGTATATTCCATCTGATCGTCACTTAGTCTGTGAGGTTGGAAGGGACCATGTCTGCGCAGATAATCAGCCATTTCCATGCCACGTTGGCGGCTAATGTCAAAGGCAACATCATCAAACAGATCAATTGGACCAACTAACATCCCATTGGAAACTTGGAATCCTAGAGCTATAACTCTTGGTGGACCATCAAAGCGAGTACAGCGGGAGTCCTTAAGACCCACTGGTAGAAGTGGGCCTGTATGGGAGCCTCTCATCCATCCAGACACTAGATGCGGAAGGGTGAAAGCTTCTAGTATTTCGCCCATGGCGGGTAGGCCAGAGTGGGCACGTACTATTGCAACAGGATCATCTTTCCCTACATACTTACCTGCGATCATATGGAGCTTGTCAGTACTAACTGAAGCTGTGACCATGCCATCAGCACGGTAGACTTTCTTGATGGTGTATCTACCAGTACTACCAAGAAGTGCAAGGATATCGTACATCTCTTCAGGAGCTTTCATTTCAATGAAACTTGGTATATCACTCTTGACATCCTGAATAACAAATCGGAATCCATCGTGTAGATTCGGGTCAATTACAAGACCTGCAGTATTGAATGGATCTGCATAGATCTTGAAGATGGGTAAGTTGTATGCACCAGGGTCTGTCTTATCTGCCATGAAGACTGCAATAGGTTCAGACTTGCGCTCCTCAAATGTCATCTCAGCAGAGCCGGGTCCCATACCCTTCACATTACCACTGAAAGTATCAGTGAGAATGTCTTGACCTGCGGCATAGATTTTCTTCTCACGACCAAGTTCGGTACCTTTGATGAATGTGTCCCAAGCAAGCTTGTGGACTTCTTCATTACCTTCACCTTTGTGGTGAGTCATAATAAGTTCGAGATCGTCACCTGCGTGAGTGACATGGAAATCATTAATGATTTTCTTCTCAACACCTTCTTTCAACGACTTCCTCGCAAGTTCGAGTATGAAGTCGGGAACAACTACATGACCAGCTAGTGATCCAATATCGGCTTTGATCACGCTAATGGTGGTTTCAACCATTTGCATTACGCTCCTTCAATATTCTTTTTCTTTCGCAAGAGCCGAAAAAGCAGCCCCCGCTTGAGCGCTTGACTATTCTTTACCCATATAATAGTTATCATTAAGTCAGAGAGCGAAAAATGTTACAAATCGGAACTAAACACTCTTCATCATATCTTTGAGTTTCTTGGTCATTGCTAGTGCGTCATCCCATTCTCTCTGCCAGAGATTTCTACCAAAGATAAGACCGGTTGCACCTTGTTCTACACAGACCTTGGCTCTTCGAATGACTTCCTCATCGCTAATCATTCCACCACCAGAGAAGAGAACTAAGCACTTTCCAGCAGACTTTACTACTTTGCTCACACTTTCTTCATAACTCAGTTCGAGTTTATCGTATGGTGCTCTCTGCGAAGACCTCGTCTTGGGGTCATCCACTGGTACATTCAACTTGACAATATCAGCACCCAGTTCATCAGCAACTCGAGCTGCATAATCAACAGCAAAAAGAGAGTTTCGACCGCCCTTCTTGTCTATTGCCTCTCCTCGGGGATAAGCCCACATGATAATTGGCATACCGTATCTTTCAGCATCAGCTTTGACCTTTCGAAACTGTGTGAAGTCAGTATGCTGATTTGGACTACCAACATAGAGTGTGTATCCTATAGCATCTGCACCGATTCGTACTGCATCTTCAACCGACCCTGTCATTGGTGAAACTGGTTCGTTTGCTGGAGGAATGTGAGTCTTACCATTAATCTTCAATACAATAGGAATCTTTCCTGCATACTTTGGAGCATATTTCTCAGCCAGACCGAGGTGTAGGGCAATTCCAGAATATCCTCCTTTCACTGCCAATTTGAACTGAAACTCGGGGTCTGCAGAGGGAGGGTTTGGAAAGAAATCTACGGGACCATGTTCAAGACCCTGATCAATAGGGAGTATCATTAGCTTACCTTTTCCAGGTCCGTGTTCATACATCATCCTATGAAGTCGTACCCGCTTTCCCAAGTTCAGATGGTGTAAATCATCAAGTATTGTCATAATTTCCAACCTCAATCTTAGCGTATTCTGTAAACAAACTCGTTCAAGTTAAACTTACGGTTGATGCGAAAGGAACAAATCATTGTTTACTTGTTGTAATAGTGTGGTTTGAATGACTGACAAAAAGGTTTCCGCAACCAGACCTGTGACTGAGGATAGAGAGCAATATCATCTTGAAGTGAAGGAGGGAGATGTTGCAAAGTCCGTGTTGATACCTGGTGACCCGCAAAGAGTTGAGAGAATTAGCTCCCTCTGGGATTCGAATAGGGAAGTTGCTATGCATAGACAATTTGTTACCCACACAGGGAAATACAAAGGAGCGGATATCTCAGCTTGTTCTACAGGTATTGGGGGGCCAGGAACTGCAATAGTTATCGAAGAACTAGCCAATGTTGGAGCAGATACATTTCTGAGAGTAGGATCCTGTGCTACATTGAAAGAAGACATTGAGATTGGGGATATTATCATTTCAACTGCAGCGGTCAGATTGGACGGTACAAGCAAACAGTACGTGCGTCCTGAATATCCTGCTTCAGCCTCCTACGAAGTAGTGCTTGCTTTTGTAGAAGCTGCAGAAACCTTGGGACTAACCTATCATCTAGGAATTTCAGCATCAACTGATTCATTCTATCTAGGACAGTCCAGACCGGGATTTGGTGGTTACACACAGAGTATGAGTGAAACCTTGATCGAGGATTTGACTCGTGCTAATGTTGCGAACTTTGAAATGGAAGCCGCTACTCTGTTCACATTGGGAAATATCTTTGGATTTAGAACTGGAGCTGCCTGTGCCGTGTATGCAAATAGGGTTCACGATGAGTTCGAGGTAAAGGGAGAATTGGATGTCATAAAATGCGGAAATGAAGCTGTTAAGATTTTGGCGGATATGGATAAGGAAAAAGCAGGTAAGAAGTACTGGAATGCCAGTCTTCGAAAGTGAAGCCCTACTTTCCTTTTCCAATGTAATAATAATCTCCAGAAGCTTTCTGTTGTGAATCCAACTGAGAGCCATCTTTATTGACCCTTGGTCGACCAGTCTGTGGGTCTCGTCTAAAGGTCACACCCATATCTTTCAGAAATGTATTCATTCCACTCCTGAGAGTTCTGATGGATGATGCCTTTCCAGTCTTCCCAGGAACTCCACTAAAGACTATCATACTATCACTGAGATAATCAGCCATGAGAATAGAGTGTTCAACGATGAAGGCGGTTTTCATATTGTTTCTCACAAGTCGTCTAATTGCTCGTGAACTAGCCAATCTCTGCTCAATATCAAGGAATGCTGACGGTTCGTCTAGTAGATAGATATCAGCTTCACGAGCAAGACAGGCTGCAATAGCAGCACGTTGGAGTTCACCGCCACTTAGATCTTTTACTTGATGTTCCAACAGATGTTCGAGCTCCAGTTTCTTGATGACTGCTGTTTTAAAATCGGCCGAGTCACTTGTGTTTCCACCCGCCTCTCGGAGGTACAATCTCAGGTTACCATCGAAATCTGCTGATATGTACTGAGGTTTGTAACTGATCTTCAGTTCAAGACCTGTTGCTGTCTTTGTAGGAACTTCTCCTTCTTCGGGTTCTAGTTCACCTGCAAGCATTCGGACGAATGTAGTTTTTCCAATTCCATTTGGACCCAGGATTCCAACGACCTGGCCTTTTGATATTCGACCACCCTTTGCTTCCAGAGTGAAGTCCTCGAACTCCTTTCGCAAGGTTCCATATTCAAGAAGGGTTTCTCCAGAGGCAAATTCTGTGTCTTCTGCACTCATTCCCTTGTATGAAATCGATGTGTCTCTGAATCTCATATTCTCATCTGGAATGAATCCATCCAAGAAGATGTTCACCCCTACTCTAGTGCCATGGGGATGAGAAACAATACCATAAACACCAGGTTGCCCATAGAACATACAAACAAGGTCTGATACATAATCCAAAATAGAGAGGTCGTGTTCAACAACAATTACAGTTTTACCATGGTCCGCCAACTGTCTAATAGCACGCCCAACTCGAAGACGCTCACGAACATCCAGATATGCGGTAGGTTCGTCAAAGAAGTAAATGTCACCCTCACGCACTAGAGCTGCTGTCATTGCAACACGCTGCAACTCTCCACCACTAAGGAACTTGACTGAGCGGTCCCAGATACTTGTAAGATTCATGTCACCCTTAAGCTCTTTTAGACGACCTGAAGAGTCAGCATTCTCCAATAGATCACTAACTGGTTTGTCCGCGATACTTTTTATCTTTGGTAAATTCGTGATGGTCTGAGGTTTGTGGATTGGAACAACATTCCCAGACTGAACCTTCTCAAAGAATGGTTGGAGTTCAGAACCCCGATATTCTTTGATGATTTCATCCCATTCAGGAGGGTCTTCCACACGGCCTAGATTTGGCTTCAACTCTCCTGCAAGAATCTGAATGGCTGTTGTCTTACCAATTCCGTTTGGGCCAATGAGTCCTAGGACCTGGCCTTCTTTAGGAATTGGCATTCTGAACATCTTGAATCCATTCACGCTGTAACGATGGCTAGTGTCTTTCTCTAATTCTTCGGGTAGATTTACGATGCGTATACAATGATATGGACATTTTTTGACACAGATTGCTTCACCAGAACAGAGAGCCTCTACAATGACTGGAGGTTTATCTGGACCTTCAGGAAAGACTACGGTCTCGTCACCTGTACGAACCCGTGGACAAAACCTTCGGCACTCGTGAGAGCAGTCCTTTGGTCTACATCTGTCTTTGTCTACAATCGCAATACGCATTTTATTGTTCAACACCTGTCGAAGAACTGTTCGAGAATGCCGTTTGTCAGTATTTAGCGCTTTGGCTTCATGATACGCGGAGTTGAAATAATGTCCAGTTGGAAAGGCTTTTGTGCAATCCCGTAGAAATTATTCTTGGATAGAGTACAATGAAAGTCTTGGATCGATTGCTTGATATTTTTGGCAGAAGACGTGCATTACTGCTTGGTGCCACAACACAGCCCAATAATCTCAAGGCTCAGATATATGCAATTCGTGCTAGTACATATATGAGGATAACCGGGAAAGCACTTCCCGCAATTTCACTTCCTACAAAGAACACAGATGCAGAAGATGTAACTAGCTCTCTATCTCCATCCCGTAGGTTGGCAAGAAAAGATTTTTAGCTTGAATATTTCCATACTTGCTTGTCGGGATGATGATGAAGTAGGGATGTGAGCAGCCTATCAAGCGCTATGATCATAAAAACCGCAATCTGACCGATTTGCAACTTAATAACTTTGGAGAATAAATAATATTGAGTCCGTTCGTTTGTAATCACGATGGGTCATGCGAGGAAGTTCGTATCTGCTGTACGGAAACTGAGATGACCTTGACCCGTGAAGATGCAGAACGAATCGAGGCACTTGGATATGACAGAAAGGACTTTCTTGTCCGCGTGATGGCTGGTTTTTGTGAACTCAAAAATGTTGACGGGCATTGTTACTTCTACAACCCAGATACGAAGGAATGTACAATTTACGAAAACAGACCTGAAGGTTGTAGATACTATCCAATAATCTACGATTCCAGAAAACGGAAATGTTTGGTTGACTCAGACTGCCCCTCTGCTGAAACCATGAGCAGGGAGGAAATCAGGAAGATATGCCACAAAGTTCGGAAACTCGTAGAAACCCTTCGAAGGGAGGCATCCCATAATGAAAGCCCTTGCTGACTTACATGTACATTCTAACTGTTCTGATGGTCTCAATTCACCACAAGAGCTGGTTGAAATAGCAGAGCGACAGGGGCTTGGTGGGATTGCTCTTACAGACCACGATACATTTGCTGGAGTCCGTGAATTTTTGGAGGCTCCGACATCAGGGAATTTGCAACGAGTTCCTGGAGTAGAGGTAAGTACCAATTATCTCAATCATGATGTGCATCTACTCGGATACTTTGTCCCATTCGGTGAATCCCCTATCGAACTAAGTCTTCGAGTGCTGAGAGAATCAAGACATACACGTTTTCCTAAGATGGTCAAGAAATTACGCGACCTGGGTATTGTAATAGATGAGTCAGAGATTCAAAGAGTCTTGAGAGAAGTCGCATCACCTGGAAGACCACACCTCGCACGTATTCTCATTGATAGTGGAGTTGTAAGGGATATCAAAGAAGCATTCACGAAATACCTAGCCAGTGGAAAACCCGCATTTGTGGGTCGAGAGAAGATTGAACTCATAGAGGCAATACGGCTTCTGCGGGAATCTGGAGCAGTACCTGTAATAGCACATCCATTGTTGATTGAAGATATTGATTTGGAAGAATTCCTTCGAAAGTTAAAACCACATGGCCTAGAAGGAGTTGAAGTCAACTATGGCTACAGAAAATCTGAATTGATGGATGCAATCGAGGGTCTTAGAAAAATGACTGAAGACCTTGGGCTCATAGTGACTGGTGGAAGTGATTCTCATGGAGATGAGGGGCATTCCGAGCTGGGTAGTGTGGGCGTTCCAGTTGAAACCATTGATATTCTTCGCAAGGCCTCCGAGAGAATTCAGAAACTTTAATCGCGCCCATGAACAGTATATTACTGAGATTCATTGAATATGCATGAACTATATCGTTTACATGGGGAGAGAGCATGAAGACATTCATTGTCGATTCTATGCTCGGGAAGCTAGCAACATGGCTGAGGTTGACAGGACACGATGCAATGTTTTCAACATTGATACATGATGACGAATTTCTTCGAATCGCAATAGATACAGGTGGAATCCTTTTGACATCAGACGAAGAGCTCTACCATCGTGGTGTTGATGCTGGTGTTGATACAATGCTGGTTCGGGGATCAGTGGATGAAGAGGTGGCGAGTGTCTTCTTAAAATATGAAATTGAACCATATGCAGATGCTTCAATATCTCGTTGTACCAAATGTAATGGAGCCCTAGTACACATCAATGAAGAAGACAAAGAAAGGGTCAAAGGACTGGTCATGGACCAGACATATGAACACTATGACGAGTTTTGGTTCTGTAAGTACTGTAAGAGTGTGTACTTCAAGGGGGGCCAGTGGATAAACATCGATGCTTACATGATTAGAATTCGAGAGCTAATGCAGGAGATGAAGACGTAGCTACCGTTCCCCGAAACCTAGACATTCCTGGACATCGAGTCCGGGATGATGTTCGGTTCCTGTTTCATCGAGGCTGCATTGCAAATCTCGGAAGATTTGCTATGTCTTACTTCCTCTCCGCAGGCGTTTAGAGTCTCCGGCAAACTGACGGCGACCAGATTCAGTGCAGCATTGAGATCCCTGTCGATCACCAGTCCGCACTGTTCACACTCATACTCCCTCTCTGATAGAGAGAGTTCTTTCTTCCTGTGCCCACAACATGAACACATTTTCGATGAAGGAAAGGTCCTTGAAACCACGACAAGCTCAGAACCGTACCACCCACACTTGTACTCCAGCTGTCGTCTGAACTCGTAGAACCCCACATCTGCAATGACTCGCGCTAACCTTCGGTTCTTCATCATTCCTGACACTAGCAGGTCCTCGATCACTATCTTACTGTGGCTCTTGGCAAGATATGTCGTCAACTTGTGAAGTGTATCCTGTCGAACGTTGAATATCCTCAGGTGCATCCTGGCAAGTCTGAGCTTGACCTTTTCTCGATTCTTACTTCCTTTCTGCTTTCTAGAAAGACTCATTGATAACTTCCTCAATTTCTTGATCCGGCTTCTCAAAGCTCGTGGATTCGAAAAGGTAGTCCTATCAGAAAGTGTAGCTAGTGTCTTTATCCCAAGATCTACGCCTACTGCAGAACCAACGATGGGCTTCGTGTCTTTGATAGTTTCTTCCACAGCGACTGATACGAACCACCGGTTCGCTCTCCTTCTCACTGTTACTGATAGTATCCTGCCTTTGTAATACTGCTTTCTCTTCTCCTTTATCCGTATCTTTCCTATTCTCGGAAGCTGTATTTGTCGTCCTTCAAAACTTATTGTTCCATATAGTCTGAAACTGTCGTTAACACCCTTGCTCTTGAACCTTGGAAATCCAATTTTCTTTCCTTCCTTCAATCCTCGATAGAAATTCTTGAAAGCACGACCGAGGTTTCTTAGAGCCTCTTGAGGTGCACACTTGGAACATTCATACATCCATGGGAATTGAGTCTTCTTCAGACTGGTTAGAAGTTTGTGTTGTTTCATAGGGTCTGTGAATCGGTCATTCCCTTGATTGTTCTTGTACAATTTGATCCTCTGGTCAAGCCCCCAATTAAAAGCAAAACGAGCGACTCCGGCATGTCGAAGAAGAGAGCTTCTCTGCAAGTTGTTGGGGTCGAGTTCGTATCGGTAGGCTTTGCGGACCAACATAAGAGTCAGAAAGTAGTGAGGATAGAGAGTTAAAAGCTCATACCAAATTCAAGTTAGGTTCGTATTCTCAAACAACCATCTAATAGATGTCCAACTTTGTCATAATTTAATGCAGCTGCCATGAACTCTCGTAAATAAATAGGGGGTTTTCCCCCGACTATTCTTTTTTTTACTATGCAGGAATATAGATCCACTGTCGCATATCTTGAAGACAAGGT
>JABCTV010000162.1 GCA_018238205.1 Candidatus Thorarchaeota archaeon | reverse complement strand
GCCCCTCCCGCATCCGATCCAACCACACCACCAGCACCGGAAAGACAAAGAAACTAGCGATTGCCCAGCTACCAATCAGAGCATATGCTACAGCGACAATCCCCAGACACAATTCAAAAGGTAGTATCAATTTGAACACGTACATCTTCATTATTTACTCCCACACAATTCTATTCATACTTCCCTTCTTTTCAATGTTGAGAAACTCCATCTAGGAGATATAGAAATGTTGATGCATGGAGGAGCTTTGAAATTCGGGGAGCTCATTAAGACTTTCAATTACGGTATTTTGGGTAATGATCTTGCTCAACAATGGACATCAAAATTGGATTGAAAGATAGGCTCATTCCTGCAAAATGAGGCTTTCAGCTACTGCAGAAGTCGAACATGCATTTGTTTTCGACCAAATAGACTTTTGATAGTCCTAATTTGGCGTTTTAGAAATATCTTCTGATTCTTTATCCCTTTTAAAGCATCCATGTTGAACTTCTTACATTTTGAATAAAACTATCTACTTTCCTAGCTCGGTATTTGATAATGATATTCACTCAGTATCCATGAATCAGATGTGGAAAAGTGAGTGATGACTCAGAGATAAAAATTAGAAAAAGTGTTCATCATGCTCGGGTCTATTCTGAAACCTCTGGTAAAAATCGGTATAATGGGTGGAATAGTTATTTTCAGTGCTATCTTGCTTGCTAGAATAGTTACCACACCTCTTCATTATATTCCAACTACTACACCTCTGATTCTGCGCTTAGCGGGTGTATATATTCCACTCCTCCTTTTTGGAGCAGGTATTGGAGCAGTAATCTTTGCAAAAGAATGGCGAGTTCTGAAATATTCTGCTCCTATAGGTGCCCTAGCTCCCTCTGTGATTTTTATTATCAGTTATCTCATTGCGATTCCTCAGATGTTATCTTTGCTAAGCCCGCTGCAAATATTGCTAATCATTGTATTAGTTATGAGCAGCTTTTTGGTTTTCATTGATTTATTCACAGGAAAGATAAGTGGATCTCCATGGTTTGAGAGATTTTCAACCAAACAACCAACCCCATCACTTGAACCTGATCTAACATTTTCTGTTTCAGCTTCAACTACCTCCTGTGAATCCGTTGGTGCCTTTGAGATAGTTGAAATGCCTGAGGAGTACATCTTCGACTCTCACACAAATAACCCAAAGTTTTGGGAACCATTTAGAAATATGCTCCGCGCAATGATGGCATCTGGAGCGCCTTTTGGATTTCGATTTGAAAGAATTTGGGGTCAAACCAGAATATACTATCTTACTCTTGGAAAGACATTCCAGAAGCTTCAGGAGAATATGGACCTCCTTCAACGACTATCGAAAAGCATGCTTCCCAAATTCCGTTTTGAACGATTGGAACGCTTCACATCACAGGATGTAGGACAAGGTGTGGTTGGAACTCTTACAGGGGAAATTCTCTCAATAGAGAATCCTCGTCAGAGACCTGATCCTATGACTGTTGTTGCTGAATCATTGCTTCAACTGGAAAATGGTGTTTTCCAAATCTATGCGTCACCAGTTTCACCCGGTGTAATGAGGTCGTTCAAACGAATGCTGACAAACCGTGACTATAGGTCAACGATGCAGAAAGCTCAACACACGATATCAACAAGAAGAGGAGGTCTGTTTTCAGGTGGTGGTGAAGCCTCATCAACTGTTATTGACATCGAGTCTACAACTGAAGCAGACAAACTATTCCGCAAATATCAGAGGCAAAGTGTTGAACATGCATGTAATGCAGAAATCAGTGTTGCATGTTGGGGTGCCAAGAATGAACAAACTGAGAGAGATGTTCGATTAATTCTTGAAGTGACAAAGAGTACCCTTGTACCAGATGACCCAACAAATGACCTCAAAGTTCGGATACATCGTAAGTCTAATCTATTCGGACAAATACTGAGTGGAAGACCAATTGGTCGCACAACTCTCCTGACGCCTGAAGAATTTGCTATGCTTTTTACTTTGTCAAAATGTGATGTTAGCATTGTGCTAAGTAAGAGACAGTCCTTCTCAACTGCGACTAAACCAGTTCCTGAAACTGTTGAAACAAGTGTCGTACCATTATCAAATGAACAAGCAGAGAGGAGGTTGGTCTATTCCGAATGGATAGTTCCGAGTCACAATGTTATATTTCTCGGAAATCCAATGAGTGTAAATGGCTGTGGTAGGGCTGGTCAATTTGTCTGGTTTAGACCTCAGAAGTTTGAGTCACACCTTGCTATCTATGGGAACACAAGATCTGGGAAGACAACTACTGCCCTTTCAGTGGTTGCACAAGCAATGAAGTGTGGCATAAATGTCCTTATCCTTGTTCCAATGCGTTCGTCTGACTGGACAACTCTTATGCATCTGTTTCCTGATTCATTCTGGATATTCAAAGTTGGTGGAGATTCCGATCTTCTACTACGATTGAACATGTTCCATCCTCCTCCGGGAGGTCAGGTTGCTGAATGGATACAGGCACTGGGTGACCTATTGTCAAGCTGGATGCCAAATGACCGTGTCATGAGAATGCATCTTGATGATGTACTTCACACAACATATAGAAACTGTGGATGGGATATTGACAATAACAATAGAGGCCGTCCAATTCTTCTGAGTGACTTCTGGAATGCTGTTGAAGAAGTATGCCTGAACATTCCCTATGGTGATGAAATGAAGCAGAACTTCTTTGGTGCAATATACAGTCGGATTTCGAACCTATTGCGGAACAAAATCCTTGTTGATGTATACAATACTGAGGAGGGAATCACATGGGAACAACTTGCTACCAATAATATACTGATTTGTACGGAGGGGCTCTCCTCCAAAGAAGATCGTTCCTTCTTGATGGGTCTTGTTTCAACAGGACTTCACATGTACAAACGGGCACATCAAACTAAGAAAATCACTAACCTACTGGTCTTGGAAGAAGCAAGCTATGTCTTGAGTAATCCTGATGGACCCGATCATTATGGTCATTCCACGAGCCAATTCACTGTAAATCGAATTGTGGAGATCTTGACCACTGGCGGTGGGAATGGACTTGGCGTAATGATTCTTGAACAATTTCCCGGGAGGTTACTTCCAGCTGTGATCAAACTCATCGTGAACACTGTAGTTCATGCAATGGGAGAAGGTGATGAACGTGGTCTGGTTGGTGGACACATTGGTGTTGATGATAAGAGAATAGAGCATATTCATCAACTGGATAAAGGCGAAACCATTGTCTTCCTTGAAGGTGAAGGAGCTGCAAGGAGTGTGAAGATACTTCCACTGAACAAGTACTTGGACTTTCCACTGCCAGCCAAAAAAATCACTGATGCTGAGATTATCAAACATATGAAGCCCGTTCATGAGAAGCATCCAGGGCTCACGAAGAGTACCAAGCTTCCAAAGGATATCAAAGAACGGATAGAGCGTGCAAAGCCCACAAGCCAGACTACGCCCACAGCAGAACGACCTGCTCCTATAGAGACCTCAAGTATCAAGGTGACAGAGAGCAAGAACATCCACGAGTTCTTGGATAATCACATGCGTGACTTAGCACAGAATCCCAAGTACGTGAACAATCTCGTAAAACGGATTGAGCCGCTAAAGGAAGGTGATTTTGATCCGCTTGTTACCATGGTAATCGACGTCACGGAAGAATTCCTCTATGAGGGCGTCAAACAAATCTGGATTGCTGAACGGCTAGTGAAACATTCGCATGACATGTACCCAAATCTGTTGAGTGAGCACCTGATGACTTCTACAATCGAAAGGCTTCAAGAGCAGTTAGGATAGGGGGTCTATCTCTGGGGGGTAGCATCGAAAAAAGGCGGGAACATCAAGAGAGTGATGGTAAGTTACGTGTTAGAGAGAGTGATGAATCAGAAAGAGAGATTGAGGTATGTTAATATCTGGAAATTGAGGTTGAAGAAAGGAAAAGGGGAGCTCTTGAAAAAATCGATGCATCCGAATCGAAGATAGAATTCGATCTAGAGGATGTAACGAAGAGAAAGGAACGTGCTCTTGAGAAGATAGACACTAGCGAGAGAAGTTCAGAAGGGAGTGAGGGGGATGCTGCTGGGGGACATCTCAAGAGCGAAGGAGCTCAAATTAGATCCGACGAACATAATTCTGTGAAAGACACGAGCAAGCCTTCTGAAGATTTGCGTAAAGACCTTCAACAAGAATCTGAAGTCAGTCAGAATGAAACCAACCATCCCCCAGAAAGAGTTTCAGAGTCAACCGAATTAGAAAAAGATTCCCGAGAGATAGTTTCGGAATCAGAACTCGATGAGTTAGGTACCCGCGAAGTCAAGATGTATAGCCCTGAGGTTCGAGGAAGTGGGGTTTCGTCAGCAGAGGAATTGCGTGAAGTAATCGACCAAGACCTTCCTGGGATGAAGGAGCATCGCAATTATGAGAAAATGATGAACCAATGTGAAAATCATTTCAAAGTCAAGGAGCACTTCGGTAACAGGAAAATGGTTTCGAGTAGTGAGATCCACAAGTTTTCTGAAGAGATTAATGAGTCCGAAAAGACAGTTCGTGACTGGGTTGTTGAGGGTTCAAGACCTCTGATGTATCCAACTCTTGAGAGTGCTATGACAAAACAAGAAGCAAAAGAAAAGATTGCAAAAGTTAGAGAAAAGCTACAGGGTATTGACTCCTATGAAAAATTGCAGGAGCGACTTGATCACCCATACCATGACGCACACACTAAGACTCTGGTGAGTTATCCGAAGGACCTTGAGTCTGCTAGGAAATACTACGAGTTTCTTGATGAAATGGATAAGGGTGGGACCATAGCTGACGTTTCGAAACGTGTTGGGTTTGGTCAATCGAATG
The DNA here is from genome assembly GCA_018238205.1 of Candidatus Thorarchaeota archaeon. Lineage (GTDB taxonomy): Archaea > Asgardarchaeota > Thorarchaeia > Thorarchaeales > Thorarchaeaceae > SMTZ1-45. The sequence continues at coordinate 1,713 of JABCTV010000162.1, read as the reverse complement.
GGTCTCGATATCTTGAAGGCAGGATTACACGACTTATCAATAAAGCAATTGAACCCATACCTGATTTTGAACCGATGGAAGTGAAAGAGAAGACTAGTATCGATACTCCAGAAAAGTATGAACAGGCACTACAACGTCATCCTTTTGTTAAGGAACTTCCAGATTTCCAGAAATTAGACCATGACGCAAGGGTGTATACAACACTCACGGATTTGAAGACTAGAGGAGAACTCCCTGATAAAACGGTAAAAGACCTTGCAAAAGAGAACAAAGTCGGAGAAAAACAGCTTGCATCGTGGTTGAGTGAGCAGAAAACTCAGGAGATCATAACAAGACTTGAGATTTACGAAAAGGCTAGGGAGTCCCATGAAGCCAAGCTGGCTAAGGAAGCTTTTGAGCACAGAATCGATTCTTCAAAGGTGTATGAACATTTTAGACACTTGAGAGGAGTGAAGGAACCAACTCCAGATCAGCTTGCAACGGCAATCGAGAACATGTATCGGGACTCTGAGCTGAATGCACGTGTACAGTGGAGTGAGCTCCGACCATATCATAGTGGTGGCCCAAAGTGGATGAGGGAAGTTGCAAAATCAATTCATGAACAACGGGAAGAAGTTGAAACTGCTCTGAACCAACGCATGGGACTTGAGGGTGAACCTAACGAAAGAGTGCGACTTGGAGTCTTGGATAGTAAGCTGTACATCCGCAGAGCAGACACTTCTGAGTGGAACTGGCTGAACATCTACAAGAATGAACAATTTCAATTCAATAGTCAGGAACAGAAGAATCAGTTCATAGACGAAACAAAGGATAGGCTGGGTGTACATGGAGCAAAACGACTAAGTGATCTTGTGGATCAGATGACAGACTACAAGAGGGTCAGTACGAGTGGTATACCTAACTACGACCTTCAATCAAAGACTCCCTATCTCAAAGGAGAAACACTGCATCTCTCATTGGATACAACTGGTAAGAGAATTCAAGATATGCAGAGCAAGATTGAGCGGATTGGGCAAGCGAAAATTGGTGGAATAAAGAACCCTCAGTTTAGTGCAAGTGAGAATGAGATCAAGTCCATGTTCACATCAGTTCTTGGTACAGGATTATCAGATGGGCATATAGAATTGTCAAATAATGGATTTGTGTACACAGAATCAAATCGTGACCGTGTGGATATCGTCAATACCCAAATAGACCAGTTTGGGAATGTCTATCGCAGTGAGGATTTGCGACCAAATGGAGTCATCCGAACTCGCTACGCTTCTGCATATGGAAGGGCTTTGGAGCGGCGGGGACTGACTAAAGGTGACAAGTCTATTCAAAATGAGGGTTTTCCTGATTGGCTAAATGTAGCCACTCCTGAAGAGCTGCGTGATTATTTTGGACCAATGTGGGCACAGGACGGGAATTTCTACATTGACCCAGAAGGCTATGCTAGATTCCAAGTGGACCGTGCAGTTGTGCTCAGGGATCCTTCGAAAGAGGCAACCTATGATCACCAACAACTAGCTACGAAGGAACATGCTGATTTAGTCCATGAGTTTGGAACGCCCAAAAAGGGTGACGCCTTTAAAGGTCTGTCTGAATTATCATTTGGAGCACTTAAAGATTTGAAATATCATAGTGATGAAAGAATTGCTCAGACTGCTCAGAGTCTTCAAGAAATCGCGAAACGGACAAAGGTTGAATTATTGCGGGATGAGCAAGAAGGAT
>JABCTV010000161.1 GCA_018238205.1 Candidatus Thorarchaeota archaeon | reverse complement strand
TACGATTGTCCCCTGATGCTCCAGGTACCATGATGTTTAAGCTAGTTTTGATAGGCGATGGAGCCGTAGGCAAAACTTCTGTGCGTCGAAAGTATCTTGGTAAAGGGTTCATTTCGAGCCACATAGCCACAATAGGGGTAGACTTTGCGCAGAAGTATATGCAGGTTGATGGAATTACCGTGCGTCTTGTGATTTGGGATCTTGCAGGCCAGACAGGATTCGAGCGGGTTCGCAGGCATTACTATCAAGGATGTAGTGCATTAGTTTTAGTTTACGATATTACTAATCGTGAGTCCTTTGAGAACGCATCGCGTTGGCTTGTTGAAACCTTCAAATATGCAGGAGAGATACCTCCTACTGCGATACTGGCAAACAAAGTCGACCTTCGCACATCTAATGATAGCAGCAAGTATGTTCTACCAGAAGAGGGTCAAGCGTTTGCAAAAATGTTCACTGAGAAGCTTGGTGTTCCATCTGTGTTCTTTGAAACGTCCGCGAAAAATGGTGAGAATATCCAGGAATCATTTTCAACACTTACAAGAATGATGATTGCAGAAGAAGAAAAACGCAAAGAAAAGAAGATATCTAATTAACTTCTTATCGCTAATTCAAAATCGCATATAGGAAACGAAATTATCTTCTGGGAACAATGCTTCTAGTTTCATGGCAGTTTCTGATGAACAATCAATATCGTTCAATTTTTGCAGCATTGTTGCGGGAATTGTCCCTGAAATCACTTGAGAAAGTTGGAACGCAGACAACTTTACATCAGAGTCACGTTCAGATTTTTCAATTTGCAATCTTCCTTGATCTGGTATAAGAGAATATGTTCCAGTATTCCATGGGCAATAGTCATCTTCTATATTAACCGTCACCTGTTCGGAAGCTGTTTCGGGCACTGCTATACTCTTGCAATAATTCTCAAAATCGATAACTCGCATCATCATTGATCCTATCACATGTGATTCTGTAGTGCTATAACAAGAGAAGAAATGTCGAACTGGTGCATCAATATCCGTATACCATGTAACCTTTGCAGAGTTAACAGCATACTTGCTTACTAATTCAACAATTGATGGAAATACATCATCATATTTGTAACGTGTATTTCCTACCATCAAATGATATCCAGGATGATTGTCCGAATATCTGAACCTGATCATGCCTAAGATTTCATTGTCATTTTCAAAAACGAAAAAGTTACCTTTCTTTATTGCGTCTTCTAACATGCTTTTGAACCCAAGAAATCTTGAACCAAATCGTGTCATCGTCTTTTCCATTTCAATGATTTTTGGAATATCTTCGGGTCCTGTGAGTTCCCGAATAGTAACATCGCTCCTAGTTTTTCCAACACGCAAATCTTCTTTCTTGAATACATGCTTTGCTCTTTTTTCTCCAAGCGCATAATCGAACTTTTCGTAGAATGTTCTGTAGAAGGGGTCAAGGATAGAGAGTACTGCTCCTTCCTTTTTCATACGTGGAAAAGCTTCCTTGAAAAGAGATCGAACGAGACCTTGTTTTCTGTAGAGCGGATCAGTTGCGACGGCCCATACTCCTGCGAATCGGATTGGTCTACCTCTGATAATATTATTATTTTCATCCGATGCAAAGAATGAGAGATTAGCAACCACCTTGTCCCCATCTACTGCAACATAAGCCCAATCGTTATCCTGCGGCTGATTCCATTTAGCAAGCCAGCTTTCTTTCTCAAGAACCTCGAGGGGTTTTTGAGCCTCAAAGGCTTTCCACAGCACTCTCGCCAATGACGGACGGTCTTCTTCTCGGCCTTCCCTAAAATGAATCATAAATTCAAGTTCTTCAGTGTGTACACAAGAGCCTTTCGTTTTGCGCTTAGATTTATATTAGGAGCCGCCATTGATTAGGAACAGCAAATATTGTTACAATAGGTGATTCAGTTTGGAATGGAAAAAGCATTCAAAGAAAATTTCAGATTTGAGGAAATCGAATACGGAAATCGATATGAAAGTCAGAAACCGACTTGATACGATGATTGAAGAAGTTCTTGATCAAGATACTGCTGTACCTTTAGAGTTCTTAATCGAATTTCTCCATCTTGATAAAGACCAAGATGATGCAATTCAGGAATTAAAATTGCATGTTGGTCTTCTTGAAGGAATCGATTATGGGGTTATTGTTGACGATAATGACCAATCAGTATTCATCTTCTTCAAGAAAAGAGAATAAAATAATTGAATTCATTCGACATATAAAAGAAAAGTAGAGAGGGCTGTATGCCCTCTTTGGTATTATAGAGTTTCCTCAAACATCTTGACAAATTCTTTGAACTGGTCTATTCCCTTTTGCCAAAATTCTTCTGTACTAACATCGAAGCCGATGTCTGCTGCGAGGTCTCTTGGAGACCTGCTAGAACCAGCGGAAAGTAGTGCCTTCAGTTTTGGAACAAATTCCTTGCCCTGCTCCTTGTACAACCTGTACATTGCATAGACAAACAACTGAGCATAGACGTAGGGATAGTTGTAGTATCTGTAGTTGGCCATATAGAAGTGCAACTTCATAGTCCACCACCACTTCATTTCAGGCAGCCATTCTACTGAATCTCCATACATCTTATCTCGGGCTTTCAACCAGAGTTCAGAAATCTTTTCGCCATCAAGGAGCTGACCTTTCTCTACCGCTTCGTAGAGCATTGTTTCAAACCAAACTCTTGTGGTTACTTGATAACCAGCTCCGCCAAAACCATCAAGCACTGCAGCTAGTACTGCCTGTTTCTCTTCCTTGGAACCATCTTCACTCAGAAGTTTCTCAGCTAAGAGTAGTTCACCGAAAATCGAACCTGTTTCTGCCACGCAGCTACCAATCTCATAGTTGTGAGGCTTTTGAGCTCGAGTGCCTAAGTATGCGTGCATCGCATGACCCAATTCATGTGCTTGTGTGAACAAGTCACCCATGATTCCATTGAAACTCTGTAGTATGTAAGCGCTTTTTCCTGAATGCCATGTTGCACAGAAGGCTCCTGATCTCTTACCATTTCTAACAAAGCCATCAATGTGGCGTCGCTCATACATTTCATCCATCCACTGACCAATTTCGGGATCAAAGTCAGTATAAGCGCCAACTATTATCTCACGCGCTTCTTCCCATGAGTACTTCTTATCAGGGCCACTCGGCAAAGGAGCGTCAATATCCCAGTTACCAAGTTTCTCTAAGCCCATTGTTTTGGCTTTGAGTTTTAGATAATCTTGATAGACACCTACGTTCTTCTCCATTGTGTTCAGTAGAGCAACAATGGTTTCTTCATCTACATCATTAGAAATGAAGCTCTGAGTCATTGGTGAAGGCCATTTCCTCAATTTGCACATCATCATGTGATCTGAAAAAACTGAACGAAGCGCCGATGCCCAGAGAATATGATCCTTGCCCAGTCCTTCATAGACTATTTCATGAGCACGTTTTCTTAAGTCTCTATCAGGGTGTTCATAGAGTCCGACAATCTCACCGTAAGGAAGTGTCTTCATCTCACCATCAATTTCTATGTCGAATGTTCGAGTTGCCAGCCAATCGCCTTGAAGCATAAACCAAGCGCGGACTCCACTCTTGTCCTTTGCAATGATAGCTTGCTCTTCAAGTTCTGTTAGCATATGAGGTATTCTTCGTTGAATCTTCTCTAGACTGTGTTTGTATTCATTAAGGATTGGATCGGTGACTATCTTAGGATTCTTTGTAAGTAACGCACCAAGTTCAAGATCGATAAATGCTACTGATTGCATCAACAACGCCAATGCAGTCCTGAATTTATCGAACAGCCGTTTTCCTATTTCATCGGTCATGTCTGCCGTGTACATCAATCTAGAATATGTTATTGGACCATCGTATTGAAGCTCAAGTTCGTTTAGCGACTCATACATTTCAAAGACCTCTTTTGCACCAAAAGATTCAATCTTTCCTCTGTATTTGTCACGAAATTCTTCTGCTGCTTTAACTAATGCAGTGAGTCGTTCTTCAATATAGCCCGGATCATCGAATTCAACTAATTGGGAAAGGTCCCAACTCATCTTCTTTGAATCAGTCATTGTAATCGTACCGTGTAAATTTCCAAAAGAACATCTTATGAGTACTATGGCATAGGCATATAGTAAAAGGTTTTTTAGCCTCGTTAAGTTTCTTACAATTTGGTGTTTCGTTGAAACCTTTAGAGAGTTTCTTTCGCAACGAGAATAATACTGGTACAATTACTTTGTTATTAGTAATAATGCTACTAATGGTACCATATGGCTTCATTATCCAGATTGGTGAAGGCTGGCATTACTATCACGTCAATGCAGCGGTTTGGGTATTTAGAGATTGGAGCTATGCTTCAGGTGTTGAGGTATACAACTCTTTTGGCTTTCTTGATCCATATGTTTTCTTGAGCTCACTCATAGTTGGAATTTTTAGTTATGTTTTCACAATTCAAATAATAAGACATCACAGAGCTGAAACAACTCAAAAAAAGGTTAGAATTTCAGCAGTTCTTACTTTGATTCCTTTAGCACCTCTGTTTTTCCTTTCCCTCTTTGGTGTTTCAATGCAAGCTGGGGGTGGATTTACAGGCCCAATTCCACTCTTCATGATTCTCGGTCTCATTATTGACCATCTTTGGGGTGTTGAACCTGCAGTTGCACCCTGGGATGACTAAAAATAATTGAGTCATAGTAATATCTCGTATAGAAAAAAGGAATCTGTAGAAACTTATTCAGATTAGTCCTAGACAGAGATTTAACAATAGTTGATATTCTTACAATTTTTTCTCATGAAGAACCAATCTTATCTCATGATTTCTTCTTTTTAGCCACACAGTAGAATCATAGAGAGGAACGAAATCAGGTGAATGAACGCAGAATAGGTTCTGAATTCCAATCTCTTGAGAAACCTCAAGATTTTTTGAAAGTCCTGATAGAAAAGCTTCAGGACTTGTTGCATAGAGTGTGAAACACCATTCAGGGCCATAGCTAGATGGCTGGGTTCCACTCACTGTTAGAGTCGCACCTAAATCACTAGAGCCTGCAAAATACTGTGCGGATTTTCCAATATCTTTGATCTTCTTAGCTGTGGCATCAAAGACATCCCAATGGAATAGCAGTGCATCCAAGGGCATGAGGTCAGGATGTTTCTCAATAAATTGAGGTACATCTTCTGGTTCAATCTGCTCAACCTTGATTGATTTATTTCTCCAAGTTACCTTACGGCGGTATCCCTTCCAGAAGACTTGGAATAGTAGCATCTGTTTCATTCCAATTGAAGCTGCTAGTCTGATCGGTGCGATACTATCACCAGAAGTAACTAGGCGTAGTCGTTGAACATCGAGGGTTTTTGAAATATCAACAAGATGATTGGTCATTTTCTGACCGAGTCCCTTTTGCCTAACATCCTCGTGAACTCGAAGACCTTCCAGCCATCCGGTCTTACCCTCATCTATGATTCTGATGTTGGCAACTCCAATCACTTTCTCTTCAGTTTCAAAGACATAAGGATAACACAGAGAATTCTCAAGCCATTCTCCAATTAGATGCGGTAGGTGGTCATGGCCTCCCCATGTTGTCTTGGAAATCTCAACTATATCAGGTATGTCAGATTCTTTGAGAGGGCGAAGTTCAGGATCCAAGACTAACTACATCTCACATTAATTTTCTTTCAGATAATCTCTTTCAACCAGCTGACGACTTCCGAGTATGCTTTGATTCGATTCTCTAATTTTGCCAATCCATGACCTTCATCGGCAAAGCGTAACATCTTCACTGGCAAACCTTTCGCTTTCAATTTATCATGCATCTGTATTGATTCTGAAAGTGGAACCCGTTCGTCATTATCTCCTTGAATAATAAAGAGGGGAGCAGCAATCTGGTCAATTTTATGAATGGGACTAACTCTAACTAATGTCTCCATGTCATGCTCAAGACTTCCATACTCAGACTCTCTGAGAGACCTCCGCCATGCCGCTGTATTTTGGAGAAATGTCACAAAGTTAGAGATTCCTACAATATCAACTCCAGCTTTCCATAACTCAGGGTGTTCAGTCATAGCAGATAGAACAGCAAAACCACCGTATGAACCTCCATATACTACGAGCCGTTCCCCATTGATTTCAGCATCTTCACTCTTTAGATGCAGAGCTAGGTGTTTGATATCAATGATAGAGTCCAATCGTTTCTCGACATTATCAAGGTCTAGGTACGTTCGTCCATATCCAGCACTTCCTCGAATGTTAGGTGTGATCACTGCAAATCCTGAGGAAAGATAGAATTGAAGAACAGGGCTAAATTCAGGACGAGTCTGTGATTCAGGACCTCCATGAATCATTAGAAGCGTTGGCCATCCACCTTTAGGTTTGTTACCTAGAGGAATGTATCTGAAATATGGAACACTTAGACCATCAAAGCTATCATAACGATGAAGCGTGGATTCAACGAAAGTAGATGGATCAAGCCCGGCGGTACTCACTTCATTTGGTTTCCAGTTCGACATATCTTTGATATTAACAATCGAAATATTTGTAGACTGAACTCCAGAACTGACTGTTACAGCTAACATGTGTTCATCACTTGAGAGGCGTAGACCAGCATT
>JABCTV010000160.1 GCA_018238205.1 Candidatus Thorarchaeota archaeon | reverse complement strand
TGAACGTGAACCTAAAATCGAAGTGATAACAGAAACTAATGTAACAGAGATTCTGGGCGAGACCAAGGTTACTGGTGTCAAGCTAGACAAGCCCCACAATGGTTCTGATACACTTCAACTTGACGGAATCTTCGTTGCTATTGGTGGAATACCATATTCTGATTTAGCAAAGAAACTTGGTGCGGATTTGAATGCGAAGGGTGAGATCAAGATTGATCGTTCTAGTAAAACAAATGTTGAAGGAATGTTTGCTGCAGGTGACGTTGTAGATAGTGAATTCAAACAAGCTATCACAGGTGTAGCAGAAGGCGTCCATGCTGCGTATCAGGCCTACAAATATGTCAATGAGAATGAATTTGTGTTCACATGCCAACAGGATGAATGATCTAATATCCTAATTCACTTAGCCTGAAGAGCAATGCTCTATGGATACAGTTCAGCATGAAATACTCCTGATTTGACAGAATAATCATTTCTCATTATGTCAGCAACTCATCACACCATACCTCTAGTTACTCTTTTCTACCACATCAGTGGACAACCTGCTTTGTTCTCTTATTCAAACTTGGATGAGCAGTCCATTGAGATTCACTTCTCTGATCGTTTGACTACAGATGCTGCAATACCAAGCAAGCAATACAGCACCATGATTATCACTGGTATAATCACATCTAGGAGCGTGGCATCATAGAAGGCCACGGCTCTAGCTGCCTCTACGTAATATGTGAGGGGGAAGAAGTAGGGAATCATGGCAATAGATGATGGTATTTGACTTAAGGGGAATAACATCCCGGATAGATACACCTGGGGGAGGATGAATACGAGCATGATCTGTATCACTTGCAGTTCATTTCTCATCCGATACGAAATTGCAAGTGAAAGCGTGACGGATCCCATGGCTAACAAAATGACCAATGGAATCAACATCAAGATGGATGAGAGTAATTGCGGAGAGATGTAGAGCACAACAGCACTAATGACTGTCGTCTGAACTAGGAGTACTCCAATGAACGCAATGGAATACCCGAGTACAATCTCGATATCCAATAGTGGAGTACTTTGCATTCTCTCTAGTGTGCCTTGTTGTCTCTCTCGTAAAAAGAAGATGCCTGGTATAAGGAAACCAAAGAACACACCCATGAAACCAATAATTGCTGGACCCATGATTTCAATCATTGACATCCCAGCTTCTCCATAGACATATGTAATATTCAAACTGGTTTCACTCTCTCGACCGAAAGCCTGTGCAATTGACTCAGAGAGCGACTCCTGAACTGCTACTAATGCTGTCGCACCTTCAGCAGCCTGTATACCATTTATGTACAACTCAATGGGTTGGTCTTCACCACTGAGCGTGGTCCGTGTGAAATCAGCACCCACGTAGACTCCTGCTACCGCGGATCGGGTGTCGAGAAACTCAATAACTTCTTCACGGCTATCACACATGATGACTGACACATTCCCATTTTCAGACAAGATTTCTTCAAAAATTGTACCAATCGTAGTAGTGAATCCAACATCTTCATTGACCAGAGAGAGGTTGAATGAGAGGTCAAATGGACTGGGTGGAAGTGGTATTGTGAACGTTACGTTACGTTGTATCTGAATCCCTCTACCTCCAAATAATTCACTGGCAGCCTGTGCAGTCACATTTCCTATCACTGCCATAATGTAGTTGGCCTCCAATTCACTGGTGACATTGACATACAAGTCGAGAGTGACATTTCCTCCCTTTAGGAGCCCTTCCGTGAGATTGAGGGGTAACAAGAGAGCAGCTTGAATTGATTCTCCAAGATTATTGAAAGCATCAACACGAGCTCTTTCAAAGACAGTCACATTTACATGCTCTTCGATTAGAGAGGATGCCGTTGCACCGAGGTTCTCTTCAATAGGGATATCTTGAATGCACACAGCTGTTGGTACATTAGTAACATCTCCTGAAAGAATGAATGACCATAAGAATGTGATAATGAGTGGCGCAATTACCATAAGACCGAGTGTTGGTCGGTCCCGACGAATCTGACGGAAGATTCTTCGAATAATGGAACCAATACGGTGAGAGCTAATCTTGCGACTCATTGTTGGGTCCTCCTGACATAATAGGCAAAAGCTTCCTCGAGACTGGGTTGTTTCACAACAATATCCTTTACCTCAAATTGCACTTTTGTCAAAGCTTGGAATATTCTAAATTTGACATCACTACTTACTGATGTCACAATGAACCGTTTCCCCTTGATTTCAATAGGAGCGATGCTTTCCAAGATGCTTCTGAGCTGAGCAGAATCAGCTGGATCTATACTACCAGAAATAGTACTCTCTAGAGAGAGTGAACCGATTAGTTGCTCGGGAGGACCATGGGCAAGTAGTTTTCCTTCAAAGATCATAGCAACATTGTCACATCTAGTAGCTTCATCAAGATAGTGTGTTGTCATGACAATTGTTTTCCCCTCGTTAGCTAGACTATGGAAGTAGTCCCAGAATTCCAATCGCAAGTCCGGACTGACACCGACTGTAGGCTCATCTAAGAATATCAATTCAGGATCGTGGGCCACTGCGCACGCAAGGCTCAATCGTTGAACCGTTCCACCACTGAGCACATCGACAGTACGATCTAATGATTCAGTAATCCGAGTTAGTCTAGCGGCTTGTTCAACCAACTCAATTCTTTTCTGAGGGTCCTCAACACCATAGCTCGCTAAAAAGAAATCAAGATTTTCTCGCGAGGTCAAATCAGGGTAGAGCGATTTGAGCTGTGTCATATATCCTGTGCGGGAACGCTCCTCAGAAGTAAGGCGATCCGACTGTTTCTTTCCAATGAAGCAGGTTCCACGTGTCGGCGATAGAATGCCGATCATCATACGCACAAGTGTTGTCTTTCCAGCAGCATTGGGACCGACCATTCCCAATATCGTTCCCTTAGCAACATCGAGAGAAACATCATCAACAGCAACGATGTCCTCGAAATGCTTAGTCACATTGACAGCCCGAATCAACTCATAGGCCTCCAGATGACATATTCTACTTTGCTATCGGTTTGTTCAACCATATCTTTAGTTAATGCAGTCTACCGATATGTATCTTCGTTTCTATAGGTTTCCCCATCTTGTGCTTCAGATTATTCAGAGATTTCGAATAATTTCTCGACGAACAACTCTGGAGGTGTGAGTCCTTCAACAGATATGGTATCGTTAAAGATTGTCTTGGGAACTCCAAAGACTTCGAATCTCGTAGCTTCTTCTTGGAACTCAAGTGCCTCAAACATTTCAGAAGTAATTAGCGGATTAATAATCGCTGCTTGATGCGCTAATCGAGTCATTCCAGGACAGTACGGACATTGTGGAGTAACAAAAACACGAATTCGAATTGGTTTGTCAATTGACTTGATATCTTCAATAACATCAGGCGGTAATGGAGCTGTTCCAGATGATACATCTACTACTCCACCGATGAGCGCAGAAAATTCATGACCTGCAGGAATTCCATAGAATTTCACTTTGTAAGCTTCTTTTCCATGTAGCACCATTGCCGGAGTGTACTCTACTCCCAGTTCTTTGGCTATACCAGTAGTGAGTGACCCCTTGTGTTCTTCTACCTTCACTTTATCTGAAACCTCTGCTATCATCTCAGCCATATCTCTAGTATCGTTACAATACAAACAATCATGGTCTGCAGTGAAGAGATGTATTGTTACATCGTTATCCAATGTTTCAAACATTTCTGTAACTTGTGCTCTTGTAGCATCATCCATTTCAATGACCATATATGTCACAACCTAACATCTATGGTTACCGGATTCCAATATATTAGCTTTGATTGCTCTGTTGTGAGTATGTTTGATGTTTTGGTTTAATAGGTTGGTTTTCCTGAAGTATTCTCACTGTAGCTTTACCTTGCGACTTTGATATTCTAAGTAGCTCATCATGAGCCCGAATAGTAAAACTTTCTCCTTCCTTAAGATGTGCCATAACTCCTTTGCCTAGTGGTCCGTTAAGGTAATTCAAATATAACTGAGTGATCTTGCTTAATTCCTTCTCCCTCATCGACATTGCTCAGGACCTCAAATAAGAGGTAGCGCAAATATACTTTCACTTTTATTTATTTAAATATACCACATTTTAGACAAATGACGACTTTAAGACCAGGTGATTCTATCATCCTCGATGAGTTCCTCAATTGCTAGTGGAATGTCCTCTGAATCTTGCAAGCTTGATTTGGCAAAGATATTAGTTTCTTCTCCAATTCCGATATCTTCTAATTCGTCACAGCTGAAAAGTGGTCCGATATCGATTTCTTTGAATTCATTTTCAATGGGGTGATCGCTGTGGAGGTACAATTCTGTAAGCTCTTTGCATTTACTTAAGGGCGATAGATCAATTGATTGTAATCTGTTGCCTGCGAAATCAAGAGCAGTTAGTTTCTTTGCCTTCTTTAAGGCACTCAAATCAATTTCTTCTATTGCGTTCATAGCCAAACCTAATCTTCTCAATTCGCGACAAGGAGCTAATGGTCCTATATCAATTTGGTCTAATTTGTTCCCTCCTAATCTTAGGATTCGAAGGTCTGTGCAATTTGCAAGAGAATCTAGATTGATTGATGCAAGGGAGTTGTGATGAAGGTATAGAAATTTTAGATTTACGCAGGTAGCTAAGGCGGATATATCTAGTTCGCTGAGTAGATTATACATCAGATTCAGTTGAATAAGATTTGTGCATTTTCCTAATGATTTCAAATCGATTGATTTGATTTGATTATTCTCTATCTCAAGCATCTCAAGTGTTGTACATTTGGAAAAAGCTTTGAGATCGAGTTCGGTTATTTGATTGTTGAATAATCTCAATCTAGCCAAGCTCTTGAATTTTGCAAGGGGTACCAAATCAAGGATTGAGATATTATTATTACCTAGATTCAAATCTCTAAGTTTTTTGCAAGCTGCAAGTTCTGAGAGATTAATTGTTTCAAGTTTATTTTTGAAAAGGTTCAATGATGTAAGATTTGGAAGTTTAGCCAAGGGGCTAAGGTCAATTTCTGAAAACGCATTACTCCCAAGGTTAAGTTCTTCTAAGGCCTCATAACCTACTAGTGTTTCTAGATTGATTGTTACTATCTTGTGACGAGAAAGATCTAGAGTGGCATTATTTTCATCTTCAACTTCAAATTTGCGTTCCTTTCCATCCTTGTCGATATATTCGATAACAATCTCGTCCATCGTTGTTGTCTCCTTTTCTCCCTATGCGCGATATAAAAGTTGCATATCTCTCTGTAATCAATCTTAGCTAGGCGGCCATTATTGTAGTAACTAGTAGAAAAGGTTTAGGCTCACAATATCTTCCACTAGTTGAGTATTTTCTGAATGAAACAGGTATTTGAAGTTTGTTTGAAAAAGATAAAATCTGTTCTTCGGTGTTTATAGAGAATTTACCATGGTCCGAAGAGTATCCTTTTTAACACATAATTTGTGCAACATAACACCTTACAATGGAGATGAAACGTTTGGGACAAAAGACGCTTGGTATCATTTTGAATACATCCCCTTATACTTTCCAGAACAGTCATACCTTTTACGATCTATGCAAAGCAGTACTTGCAAAGGGATATGGTGTGAAAGTCTTCCTATTTGTGGATGGCGTGAACAATGCAAAATTGAATCAGGACCCAGACCCAGATCGACCAATGAATGAGAAGTTCATGGAATTAGCAAATGAAGGAGTTGATTTCCAAGCATGTGGGCTTTGCACTTCAGCACGTGGTTTTGATCAAAGAGGTTCTGACTTTATCGAAGGAATGGAAGTAAGCGGTCTCACAGAGTTAGCTGAACAGGTAGGAGAAGTTGACAGATTTGTGTCCTTTTCACCATAGGTGATTACGATGGAATTTACAGAGAGAAAAGTATTGATTCTTGTTAACAGCAAGCCATTTGGAACAATTATTGCGAACGAAGGATGGCGCGCCGCTGTTGGTATGTTCGGCATGGACCATGAATCACAGATGTTGTTTGTTGGTGATGGTGTCTACGGACTTATGAAAGACCAAGATATTAAACCTATTAGAATGTTCAAATCAACTTTCGAAAGTTTTGATGGTAGAGTGTGTGTTAGCAAGAAGTCTTTGGAAGAGAGAAACATTGATGCAAGTGAAATTTTTGAAAGTGTTGAGATTCTTGAAGATGAAGATGTTGCAAAAACACTGGTAGAAAATGAGATAGTTGTCACATTTTAGAGGTTGAAGAAAATGAAGTATCTGATATGGTTATCCAATGATTGCACCAGTGTAAAAGAAATCGTGACTGGTCTTAAAGGGCAAGGAATAGAAACTGAAATTCTTCTTGTCCAAGATGGAACATTCTTTGCAGATAAAGGAAATCCTCATTCTGATGAGTTGAAGGAGTTGGGATTGAAGATTCATGCAATCAAGCATCATGTTGAAGAAAGAGGCTTGCTGGAACGACTTGCTTTCGATGTTGAGCTTGTAGATTACTCCATTGCTGCAGATATCATGATGGAGCAGTGTGATAAAATCATCACACTATAGAAAGAGTTGTGATCATCTCTGCATGTTTCGCAGGGATGATTCATCAACATTATTTTTTCGTACC
>JABCTV010000159.1 GCA_018238205.1 Candidatus Thorarchaeota archaeon | reverse complement strand
TCTCTTTTGCCATTCTTACGTCAGCACCATTAGGTACGATAACAGCCTCTGGTCCTGGACTCTCTTCTGATGTAGCAAATACCTCGTCAGAGTCTGAAACCATAGAGATTGGTTCATCGGCCTCTACTTCAATAGATACTTCTCCACTGCTGTCAGCTACGATTTCTTCTACGGCCTCTGGTGTAATTTCGAATTCTGTAGGTTCCTCTATCTTCTTACTAATCTCAGTAGAATCGGTCAAATCACCCAAGGCAGCTGATTCAATCTGCTCTACTTCTTCGTGTACAGCGTGTATTTCTGAAAATTCAACTTCTGGAGATACGACTGTTTCTATTTCTTCAGGCGCAGTAACTTCAATCGCGACTTCTTCTTCTTCCTCAACCTTAACTTCTTCTACTACTTGCTCAGCTTCTTCTTCCTCTTCATCATCAAATATTTCTTCGACAACTTCCTCAATTATTTCATAATCATCTGTATCTTCGATGACATGTCCATCTTCATCAACGAGGACCTCTTCAATAACAGTTTCGTATTCCTCATCATCTTCAAGTGCCTCTTCTTCAGCAGCATCGGTTTCTGCAATTGCTTCTTCTGTAGCAGTATCAGTAAATTTCAGAAGCTCGGATGCAGGGAGGTCTGGAAGGGCAACACCAACATACTCAGATGCTGCTGTCATCAGAATTCTCAACATCTCATCACGTCGTGCCTTATCTATAGCAACCATTGGATATGTTGGAATCCCAAGAATCTTCTGAACAACTTCAGGTTTCATTGCATTAGGTTTGTCTTGCTTATTTGCCATCGCAAAGACTGGAACCTTAGGAGCATCACGTTTGATAAGCTTGAGAATATCTTTGCTAATGATAACATTACGGAGTGAGGAATCACACACCAAGAATATGACATCAGCACCATGGAAATAGAATCGCCACAGTTTTCTGAAGCGTTCCTGCCCAGCAAAATCCCACAAAACAAGTGAGTAATTACCAAATCGAATGTTTTCAACGGTTTCTAAATTCAATGCGATTGTAGGAACATATTGTAAGGGAGGTGTATCTCCCAAGAGTAGATGAAGCGTTGTGGTTTTGCCAACACCACCTTCTCCAACAAGAGCAATTTTGAGCCGTATGGTAACTGAGGGTTCAATCAACCGGTCATAATTCTCGATTACTTCTTCAAGTCCGGATTTTGCCAGCACTCGCTTCAATTTCTTTCTAGCATCATCAACTTTCTCAAAGATACTACTTTCATCCTCATTTTTATCAGTAACAAATACTAGCAGAGTATCTGCAACAAGATCCTTTGCATGAAATTTATAATCACCAACTATGAGAGCCAGCTCTTCAACCGTATCGTGCTCTGAGCGAAGATCTTCTCTAGTAGATACAAATTCATCAAGAACGTTTTGTGGAATATCTACTGGCCAATACTTTGTGGATGCCAATATCTCTTTACCAGAGATTCGAATGAGGAATGTGTTATGAATCAATTCACAATCACCAGTTTTGTTATTGGTCGGGAACCTGTATTCTCAGAGCCCACTCGACAAAGAGTTAAAGCTATGGGAGTAAATTAACTTGTATTGTGTGTATTCTAGGCAATATGAAAGTCAAAAATGAGAAGGTAGATGTCGGGGGTTCTAAGAACCCCAAACATCCGTTGGAGCGTGTCCTTCCACAGGGGCGGTAAAATTCGTTTATGCGCAAGAATAGTGCAGTTTTCACTGCATTAGGGACTGGAACTCGTGGGACCGTGTTATTGCGAGTTCCTGACGGGGGAAGTCCGCCTCCCGTTTGAAGTTCACAATGAACCACTCTCTAAATCGGCATATAATGGTATCTGGTCGATTAGCCGATAACAGATTATCGTATTAGTCGCAGATTCAAAGAAATTCTATTGTAATTCTCGCAGAATAAATAACGCATTCTATCCCAAGGAAGTTATTCATAATAACTTCTAGAATATTCAAATCACGAAACAATTGCAGAAATCCGGTCATGTATTATCGGGGGAAGTTATCTCGTAATAGACGGAGATGTTGATGAACCATTTCCATTGCTTTGGGGTCATCAGGAGTCTTCTCAAGATCTGTAACTAGAGTCTGCAAGAAATACTCGGGGAAGAATAGCCTAACACGGATATCATTTAGCAAGAAAAGCCATTTATCAAACTCGCCAGATGGACCTTTCCTTCTCTTCTCAGACACTATTCTGAATTTCTTCAATATCTGAATTGCCTCTTTGAGCTCTTTAGGTGGGATTCCCAAAGTTGCTTCAAGTTCGGAAATGTTTGCAGGTCGACGTCGAAGCTCAGAAAGAGTATCATAACAATCAGGGTCAGCAAGTACCTGGGCTACTGAAACTGTGTCTTCTGGTGTCTTCTGCCACTCAGTTAGAAACTCCAAAACTTCAGTCTTGTATTCCGCGGCTAGCTCTGGGTCGAGAACACTACTGGCTGCCTCCATTGCCACAAGGGGTGGAGCACGGAAAACTTCAAGGTCCTTAATCATAAAGACACAAGTCCGTCCAATCTCATCTACCCACTCAGTCTTAACAAGACCAAGCTCTTCGAAGGGAGCAACAATAGAATCCACACTAACGCTTGGAAGACCAGTAACCCTCTTCAACCACTCCTCTAGTTCCTCCTTGGAGATACCACCCTTCCATAACTTCGGGAATACGGCCCGAGATACTTCATCAGAGAATAGTCGTGCTAGACGAGATTCATCAGTCATTCCAGCAAGTCGAATAATTCGACGGTAGGTGTTATCGATTTCTTCCTGCAATTCAGCATCAGTCAAAGCGACAACAGCATTTGTCAATGGAGTCACAACTGATGTAATTGCAGCTTCGTACATCTTTGGGTCTTCAGAAGGAGTCAATAATAGAGAAACACAGTATTGTTCTTCTTCTCGTACAACTCCAGTATAGTAAGAAGCTACACTATATTCTTCGCCACCAATTCGAATACTTAGTGACGAAAATCCAGCAGTAGCATCACCCATGGCGTGTGATGTGAAAATACGCATGATTTCGGTGTTAAGATCTTCTTTGTAATAATCAGCAAAATCAGATGGTACTTTCGACTTCAGAACTGCACCAATCTTAGAGTCCCAATCTATTAGCAGCATTGCAACGGGCATTTAACTTCTCTCCCAGTCCCTTGGGTTTTGCTCTGCGTAGAGCTAGAGTAATTACGGTTTAGCGAGTGACACTAAAAAACCTTGTCACTAGTTGGTCCGCGACAGTATTACCTAGATATATACAGCGCCTAAGGAAACGCTCCTTTTCATCTTTGTGATGATTCGTGCCTGTATTTTACTCTCTGTATTATTGTGTCATATATCTCAGCCACAACTGCTTCAAGAGATTCTCGAGCATCGATGATTTTGTATATACCGGTATCTTGTTCTACAAACTCAAGGTATACCTTTCGAACACCGATTAAGCGATCCAACTTCTCGAATTGTAAATTCGCTTTATTCTCCCGACCAGTAGCTCTTTTCAAACCAGTTTCTGCATCCACATCCAAGATGAAGATAACATCAGGCTCGGGAGCATGAATATCCTCACGATTCATCCGTAGAATTTCTTTCCAAGGAATCCCTGTGACCCCTGATTGGTACGCACCAGTAGCAAAGAAGTAACGATCCATAAGTACAATTTGTCCTGCAAGCAATGCGGGATTAATCCTATTTTGAACATGCCATTCTCGATCTTTCACAAACAAATCAAGTTCTTCAGATGGACTGAGTTCCCCTTGAGGTGATCGCTCTCGGATTTCTTTTCCCCATGGACTTTCATTTGTAGGTTCTCTCAGGTGAACTACATCATATCCATCATTAAGAAGGATCTCCGTCAATTGTTGACATGCTGTTGTTTTCCCTGAACCATCTATACCTTCTAAGACGAAAAGGAAACCCTTGCGATCAAGTTCAGTATTCAAGTAGTAGATTCCCCTGATATAGCGCTCATGGTTCACCAGAGTCTTTACCGTATAGATGCTTCGGTATATAGTACCATCATTTCTCTGATTAAGAGGAACTCTTAAATTCACCATGTTGTAGGATAGGTTATCCTATCCTATGGAGAGAACCTATGATGGAACGAGTTGGAATGATTACATGCATGATTGTTGTGCTCATTCTGGTCACACCTTCAAATATCCAAGCATCTCAACTCGATAACCAGAATACACTCGCTGCAACGGGAATAAATCTCGTCATTGATTTTGGAAATGGTACAGTTGCAAGCTTCTCAGGATTAACTGCCACAACTGTGTATAACTTGACAGTAATGTTGTTCGAAGTTGATGCACAGTGGACAGGTGATCACGTTTTCATCAATGCTATCGATGGAGTCTACCAAGATGAGAGCCATGGATGGCAGTACTGGGTAAATGAGAATTACGCCAGTGTAGCAGCGAATCTGTACAATTTGCATGATGGAGATTCAGTACTTTGGAACAGAACGATATCAGGCTTTCACAGTACAACTGAACCAGATATGACGCTAATTGTAGGAGGGGTATTCCTTGTTACAGGAGGTATTGTATTCCTAGCTATACTCCATAGAAGGACTATGAGGAGAAAATGATCCAATGAAAAAGAAAGAAATCTTTGCATTTACAATTCTTATAGCAGTACTTTCAATGAACATGATAGTTGGTAGCATGGCTTATGCTTTGGATATCCAACCTGCAGAAGACAGAACCACTGTTGTGAATTGGCAAGTAACTCAAGCTCCACAAACAGCCTTTAACATGTACTTCACAGGAGCTGGTTATTGTCTGATTGAAGCCGATAGCACACTATCTTTCACTGTAGGAGATATCAATGGTGATGTTGAGGGTCTGTTGAATATCGGAAATGTATCAATCTTGACGAATGATACGGATGTATCAAGAGACCTTGTTCTTGGTGTGGGAATATTCTCAGCATTTGAACCAGGATTATTCGTTGAAACAGGAACCAGTAATTTCAACGACCTGAATACATCAGCATATACATCTGCAGAGAGAGTATCTGGGAATTGGATGAATGGTACGATGACTTCCTCTTATGGCAATGTAACAATTGGTGACAGCGAGTTTGAAGCCATCACATTTGACTACGAGCAAGATACACCATTTGCAGGAGACCCTCAGAGAACCCGTTTAATTTATGATATTAATACTGGAGTTCTTCTTTATGCAAATACGAGCTATTGGTTTGGAGCAGGCTCTGAGCCATACTGGTTGGAAATTGAATTTCGTGACATCACATACTCAGGGCCATTTCCACCAATGACCCTTTACTATATAGCAATTGCATGCATAATCGTGGTGATTTTAATCGCAATAGTGGTACGTCAAAGAAAATAAGATCTACGCGTTGGTGATTGAATGGAGGCGCACGAACCATACCATAAGACAAACCAGAGTCGCTGGGTTGCAGTCACTGCAATCATGTCGGCTCTTGCTCTTGTTGGAAATTACGTCCTGGTGGCTATTCCCAATGTTGAGTTTGGTTCAGGGGTGTTATTTGTTACTGCGTATCTCTTTGGTCTAGGGATGGGAATTTGGTGTGTATTCATTGTTTCAATTATCTACGCGTTCTTCAATCCTTGGGGACCATTTATCCCCACGATTTGGATTACACAATTAATCGGGTGGATCTTTATGGTTTTGGCGGGAACGCTGATGGGACGCAAAGATAGTGATGAAATATGGTCGCGAGGTAGATTAATCGAGTTAGCAGTTGTTGGAGCTGTTGTCACGCTTTTCTTCGATCTTATTACAACTATGGGCTATTCACTATGGTTCACAGTTCCTTATTCCGTTGCATTGATTGCAGGTCTGATGTTCATTGCTGTGCATGTTGTTTCAAATGCAATAATTTTCCCCGCTATTGTTCCAAGACTCGATATGACCATGAAGAAGCAGCTTGAACCCTTATTCGATAGGAAACGGTCTCCTAGCTAAGAGTAAAAAGAGAGCAACTCTAAGACAATAATGAGTGTGGAATATTGTGACATGGAAAGACAACTTCATTGAGTTATCTGAACCAGCAGATGGACGAGTTGCACCAGTTTTCAAATCATATCATGCAGCTGTTGCGCTGATTCTCATTGGGAGAGAACAACCTCTAGGCAGATACGAACTCTGTGAAAAGATGTCCATAGGAGAGGGTAGTGTCCGAACTCTATTGAAACGTTTCTCTGAAGCGAGTTATATTGAGGCGGAGGGAAAGCAGGGACAAAAACTTACATCGAAGGGTAAGAAGCTGTTTGATAGTATTTCGCATGATGTCCCCCTCGGATTGACTCTCGATATCACGAGGCTTGTAATGTACGAATTTGCATTTGCTAATCTTGTCAAAGGATTTTCATCAAAGATCACGGATGGGGTAAGACAACGTGATGAAGCGATAATTCAAGGAGGATATGATAAAGCGGGAGCTACAACTTTGATACAGAAGTCTGGTAGTTTGGTAATGCCTCCAGATGATTTCCACATTCTTCAAGAATATGAACAAGAAACATTGCTTGTGATTGAGAGCTTACGACCAGAGGATGGAGATGTAATAGTAATTGGATCATCTGACGACGTAAAC
>JABCTV010000034.1 GCA_018238205.1 Candidatus Thorarchaeota archaeon | reverse complement strand
TTTATAGCTTTCACTGAAGAAATCACGAACTACATCAGATTCCTTGCCGATTGCTGCAGCCTTCCAACCCCAGAATGAACCAGAGGGGTCAGTTGTATAGAGCTGGGGACCATGATCATCAATACCAGCAAGAAGTAAAGATACACCGTAAGGACGAGCTCCGCCATATTGTGTATGAAGTTGCTTGGTATCACAGATATTTACAACCAGAGACTGGATAGAGATAGGTTCATCATAACTGAGCTTGTTAATCTGAGACTGAACTCGAGCTTGGTCGATTAGTTTCCTTGCATCTGCATGCAAACCTGCAATTGCAGTTCCTACATGGTCATCGATCAAGAGAAGCTTCTTGAGTGATTCAAGGTCTGCAAGTGGATGGGGAGATCTTTTCTCTCCAGCTAATACGACTCCATCGACTGCTTTAACTCCAACGGCAAGCGGTCCATGACGGACTGCCTCTGTTGCATATTCTACTTGATACAACCTTCCTTCAGGACTGAAGACAGTAATTGCTCGGTCATAACCCATACTCTGTGTTGGAAACATGATAATATAACACTCCAGGAGATTAACACCTAGTATCTGGCGTGGTCAAATCAAGGTCACTCTTACGACATTTAAAAGGTTGTCTGTGTGTTTGTTGGATTCACTTACCGCCATTCGAGTTTCAAGGTGATTCCAGAAGGCATAGAGTCTAGTAACGGATCTAGTTCGCTTTGATTTGGTTCTTCAAAATTAGTTACAAGACTTTCTCGTGTCCCTGTTGATTTCTTGTAATTTTGGATAAGATATTCTCCCTGAAAACCAAGCTCATGAAGTAGATTTGCAATCCTTTGAATCTCATCAGCATTCATTAATTGACCTACGTATGTTGTGCGCGGCCAGAATCCGACATCTGATTCAATCAAAAGTTTGATGCTTCTAAGAACCCGCGACCATGGGTCAGACTTCACTCGCGTAATCTCAGCATAACGTTCTGGAATAGTTTTCATATCGAACCAAACCGAATCTAGATATGGAAGACATTTTTCAAGGACATCAGGAACCGATCCTTGTGTGTTGAGATTGATGTGACCAGCTCCATCATCCCTTAATGCTTTGAGAAGAAGTGGCAAGTCTTTGTGAATTGTCGGTTCACCACCAGTGATACAATAGCCATCAGATAGATTCCCACGGACACTCTCAACTATATCTGGAATGGCCATCTCTGTTCCAGAATCAAGAGGAATTATCTCTGCATTCTGACAATACCCACAGTCCATATTACATCCGCCTGTAAAAATCACAGTGACGGGGATTTTGGGTACATCAACCAAACTGATATCGATGACTGTTGCAATTCTCATAATGAACACAAATCCGATTTTTCAGTTTTTAGTCCACGTTAAAACTCTGACCCTATGAAAACTACGAAAATCAGTAACGCGCGGATAGAGTTACTAGACCTGCTGAGAGTATTATTAGAACTTTTATTAGAAAAATTAACTGTCAGAGATATGGGGACCGTGCGCAATGGAAAATAGATGTATTTCTAGGACAGACATACTACAAAGTACTCTGTTTCACATTCAAGTGAAACAATGTCAATACATAGACGACTTTCCTGAAGTAGTTACAACAATCATTGATAGTGCTGTTGGGAAACGCAAGCTCAAGGGTTACGAAACCGTCAAGAGAAGATTGTATCGCATCAGGACCAATTTCTTCAAGATTAACCAGATCAAGAAGAAAGATTTCTTTGAAGGCCTCTATGAAAGACTGCAAAATAAGACTCGGTAAGTGAAACATCACTTACCTTTCTTTGTTTTTCGAAGGGACACAATGAAATTAACGCCTTCACTAGGTTTACCTTTCACTCGATTTACTACTTCAACTGACCCGCCATATTTACGGATCATCTGTCGGACCAGTTTGAGCCCAACTCCTCCGGCATGGCTACGTTCTGTAAATAGGTTCTTCTTCCTAGTGTCACTAAGTCCAGGACCGTTATCCCCGATTGATAATAAAACAGAATCGCCTTTTGACCTAACTGAAGCCCAAACTTCTTTCTTGTCAGTTGGATTGTGACGTGCGGAATTCTCTAAAAGGTTCCAGACGAGTTCTCCTAATAATACATCAGCATCAACCATTATCTTCTTTTTCGAGCCAGTTCTGTGAATCTTGGCGTTATACACTCGTTCGAGAACTGCTGTCTTCTCATCAAGAACTTCTACAATATCCATACTTGAAAGTGGAATAAGTCGAATTTGACCAGCTCTCTTTACCTTGGTTATGAGACGGTTACAGCGGTCAACTGCAGCAAGGATATCTTGTCGAGCATCCTCAATATATGAGTCAGGAA
The DNA here is from genome assembly GCA_018238205.1 of Candidatus Thorarchaeota archaeon. Classification (GTDB taxonomy): domain Archaea; phylum Asgardarchaeota; class Thorarchaeia; order Thorarchaeales; family Thorarchaeaceae; genus SMTZ1-45. The sequence continues at coordinate 20,472 of JABCTV010000034.1, read as the reverse complement.
CCTCTTCTTCTAAGAGACCACTACTTGTCATAATAACCTGTAGTTGATTGGCAACATCATGGGTAAGTAAATCCAAATAAAACTGGATTGATTCTTCTGCATCCTTTTGTGCAGAGATTTCAGTTATCACTGCAAAAGTTCCAGCAAACTTTCCATTATGATCAATATACGGAGTCGCAGATACAATTGTGGGGACAACATCTCCATCCTTATGGCACCAAGTAAGTTCATAGCTCTCTGAAGCCCCAGCTTTCCGGTCTACAATTTTTTCCTTAACATCCTCCGGAGTCATTTCGTCCGTGAGAACACTCCAGTGTTTCCCAATTAGCTCTCCGGGTGTGCATCCAAGCATTCTACAGAATGCATCATTTACATAGGTAAGCTTACTATCTACATCGTCTATTGCCAGACCATCATTCATCGTTTCTACTAGCAGCTTGTATCTAGTTTCTGACTCTGCAAGAGCACTTAGATCGCTTTCCATTTGAGTAATATCAAGAACGTGGGCTATGACTTTCAGCTTTTCATCAGGACCGATGACCATTGATACACGGGTTTCAATAGTGATTTCTTTACCATCTTTTCTCATAAATCGAGTTGGATACACTGCTGGTACATTTTTACCCATGCGTCGTTTGTTATAGTGATCTGCAACCATCGCAGCCATATCATCTTTCATAAACTTACGAAAATCATGTTCGAGCAATTCAGAAGCTTCTGCTTCGTAAATCCGTTCGATTCCTTCGTTGACATACTCGATCTTGTAATCATCACCAAGAATAACAATACCATCGTGTGCATTATTCAAAATTACCTGAATCATCGCATCATTCCAGACAGGGATATTGGGTGTACTGCTCTTTTTTGTCTTTGACCCACTCTTCTTGCCTTTCTGTGTCCGTTTCCCTGTCTTCTTCGACATTGTGATACATACTCCCGGAGTTCGATTTCTTCTTATGTTATTTGGATAAATCAGGTTGTATTACTGGTTAAGTCATCCAAGAGATTAGTGTTTAACAACTATATCTCTATTGGGATGAATATATTTATCCATATTTCTTCCAAAATATCTCTCCAGATTTTTGTTTTCCATACCCGACTAGGTCATCCATCTTTACAATGAGTCGATTAAGCCAAGGTAAATGCTGAACAAACCACATGACCGACCTATGCATGAAACCATCTCTTTTGTTGTAAGGACAGGAACGGATACAGTTTGAACATTCGGAACCATTCTCAACCCAAAAACCATAGCAGGTTTCTACATTCACATACCACTTCTTGATACCGGGATTGTTGGACTTGGTAGTTCCCTCCCAAGTTCTCTCTTTCCCAAAGGGAATTGACTGAGAAGGACATGTCTGAGCACACTTCTCACAGGTCTCACAGAAACGTACAACAGCCTTACAGAAATCAAAATCAGGACTGTCTGATATAAGAGGCATATCTGTCAAAACCTTAGCAATGCGAATTCTAGGTCCATAGGGTTTTGTGATGAGTAAGCCGTGTCTACCATATTGTCCCAGACCTGCATCAATTGCTAGGGGTACGCTCATTCCTACATCATTACCACAAGTCATTGCATTGTATCCCATTCTCTGAATGAATGCTGCAAGTTCTGCTTCGATGAAGGTCATCATTGAGTATCCAAGACCAGTAGCAGCAGAACTGGTAAATGTTGGAGATGTAGCAATAGCATCATAGTCCATCTCTATTGCCATTACTACTGCATGAGTATAGGACTCTGGAACATCATAGAGCTCGTCTTTACGATTGTGAGTGTACAACCAATTATTGTCGATTTCAGCTACTCCTACAAGACCTGCCCCAAAAAATAGACTTGCTTTCTTCACCATATCTGTTAGCATGTTGGGGTCTGAAACTAGTTTCTCACCATCTTCCTGAGCTTCAGGATCAAGCCCAATTCCAGGTCGTTTTATAGAGTGTCTTGAATCATACAATTTCCACGCAGCTATACTTAGTTCATGTTCGAAACGACCATATCCTGGAATACCTTTGGATATCATGCGCTCGGCTCCTGCAAACTCTGTTTGATGATAGAATTCGTATTCGGAATCGAACTGTACGCGTGCAAAGATTGTATCGGCTTCAGACATCCTAGAGAGATTTTCTGATACTTTATAGGGTCTTTCAGTTGATTTCGAAGTTCTTGGATGAGATTGTGTTTCATTCGTTATCGGGGTACTTCCATTCAAACTAATAGCATCCAATGGACATGCATGCACACACGCTAAGCACTCTGTACATGTTTCTTCGTCAATCACAGGAGATAGAGAATCTTTGGCGAATCCAAGTGGTGGATCTTCACCATGTACGCGAGTACAAGCCTCTAGGCATTCGTAATTACATGCTGTTGGTACACAACGCGGCTTTGAAACATGCATAATAGATTCTCCAGTAGTCTGGCAAATGGTTGTGGAGATACTTTTACATCCTTCTATCTAACGATTTAGAAAATACTCAACCTTTGTCCTTAAAGGCATCATCTATCTCAGTCCATAACAGGTATTCGGATGCCAGCCATCGTTGTTGTATTTGAACCATCGGGACTTAGAGTTGCTGTGGTTAGTGGAACCACAGTTCTTGAAGCAGCAAGGGAAGTTGGACTTCACATTTCCTCTGAATGTGGTGGAAGAGGAACTTGTGGAAAATGCAGAGTCATTGCGCAACCAGCTAGTGCTCCATCTCTGCAGGATCTAGAACATCTCTCCACAAAGGAGGTTGAAGATAGGATTCGCCTTGCGTGCAAATTAAAGATTGTAGAGAATACAAGAATTCTGATACCAGGAAATGAAGCCTTTGTTAAGATTCTCACAAAAACAGACTCAAAGGAATGGGCGCTTGACTCAGGTCTTCAGAATCAATTTGGAATTGCTGTGGACCTAGGTACTACTACAATTGTAGCCTATCTTCTTGATCTTGCTACTGGTGTACAGATAGCACAAGTTCAATCTTTGAATCCACAAACAGCTTATGGGGAAGATGTGATGTCACGCATCACGTATGCATCAAGAGAGAAAGATGGAGCTAGAACTCTTCAGCAGAGCGTTGTAAGTGGCCTCAACCAGCTTCTAACCAAGCTTCTGGACACCACAGAAGTCACTGTAGACCAGTTGACCCGAATTTCTATTGTGGGAAATACCGCTATGCATCACCTTCTTCTCGCAGCTGATATAAATTCTCTAGGATTAGCACCCTATCAACCTTCAATAGTTGGACCAACGACAATGAACCCACAAGAGATAGGATTCCAAACCACTAATTCTTCAGAACTCTACTTACCGCCCAATATCGCAGGTTTTGTAGGTGGAGACACTGTTGGATTCATTCTATCGCAGAGATTGGATTTAGTTGATGATGTCATCATAGGTATTGATATTGGTACAAACGGAGAAATTGTTCTTTCAGACCAGGGTAATTTGTACTGTTGCTCTGCAGCAGCAGGTCCATCTTTTGAAGGAGCTACCATTCTTCATGGTATGCGAGGGCAAACCGGAGCTATTGAATATCTTTCAATAAGTGACAAAGATGATAGACCGGACATTTCCGTTATCGGTGAAGATTCCCCTCGAGGTCTCTGTGGATCAGCAATCATTGATTTAGTTGCTGAACTCCATAATGCTGGAATTATTGATAATACTGGTCGAATGCATATGAGATCGAAACGAGTGATAGATGATGAAAAGCATGGTCGTTCATACGTAGTTGTAAAATCAGATGAGAGCATGGAAAGCAATCGCATTCTCTTCACTCAGAAGGATGTAAGACAGGTCCAGCTAGCAAAAGCAGCCATCCAAGCAGGTTTTAGAGTGCTCCTTGATACAGTTGGTAAAGATGTTTCAGAAGTCAACAGAGTGTTGCTTGCAGGAGCCTTTGGTAATTACATTAGACCCGAGAGTGCTTCAGCAATTGGTTTACTTCCCAGGACGGAAATCTCACAGGTCATACCTGTTGGCAATGCGGCAGGCGAGGGAGCTAAGGGTTTGCTCTTATCAAAGAAGAGCCGTAATCTCGCAGAGAGAATTGTTGCAAATGTCAAGTATGTAGAATTGGCATCACATAAGAAATTCCAAGATGTGTTTCTAGACTCAATTTCGTTGCTACAATGAAAGATATATGATGCAATTCACATCTTTTCTTTATTCCTCAATTTAGTAGAAGATGGAGACATACAGTACGATGAACGACTTGACAACTGCAATGGCAGATATCGAAGATGAACAAGTGATGGACCTAGTTGAGAAACAAGTGTCCGAGGGAAGAGACCCATTTCTCATTCTTGGAGACCTGAAGGAAGGAATGGATATTGTTGGTCAGAGATTCTCTGACAATGAGTATTTCCTAGTTGAACTAGTCATGTCTGCGGATGTATTCAAGCGATCTATGGAGAAACTAGAATCAGGGCTGCTCTCTACTCAAACAGAAGAAGAGAGTGGAAAGATTGTAATTGGCACTGTTGCTGGTGACGTACATTACATAGGGAAAAACCTAGTTGTTGCATTTTTAATGTCCAATGGATTCGACGTTTATGACCTCGGTGAAGATGTCCCACCTGAGAAGTTCATTGAGAAACTGAAAGAAACCGGTGCAAAGGTACTTGCTTTGAGCGGTCTGATAACAATCACACATGAAGTGATGAAACAAACAATCGAAGCATTAGATCAGGCAGGAATCAGAGATAGTGTAAAGGTCATGATTGGTGGCGGCGATATTGATCAGAGTATTGTCGAGTATACTGGCGCAGATGCATTTGGTAAGGATGCAATGAGCTCAGTAGATATAGCCAGAAAATTCATCGAAGAACTAGCATGAAGATTTTAGATACCAAGTTCTGGGAAAACTAGTTCCTTAACTTTCATGACATTCTGTCGTACTTGATTCCAAGTTTCTTCATCATCATCAAATGGAGGTTCTTGTACAGGTGGTTCGTAAGTATGCCCTGTAAGAACTGACATCACAGTTCCAAATCCCCATTTCAGTGAGGCGTTGGTATACCCTCCACCAGTTAACACTCCCATCTTCCCATTGCAGTGTGTATGAGCTGCTTCATGGATTGATTTTGTAACATAACGAATCATGTCAGTTGTTATGTTGAGATGAGCAAGTCGGTCTTTGTAATGTGCATCAAAGCCTGGAATGAAGATGATGAACTCTGGTTTGTACATCTTGATTAGTGGAGGAACCAATTCATCAAAAGCATAGTGATACACAGAATCGCAAGAATCCATTGGGAAATGCATGTTGATATTATATCCACAACCTGCACCCGCTCCAATGTCCTTGATGAAACCATCATGTGGGTACATCCATTCAGGGTCTTCATGAAAGGATATCTGCATAACACCAGGGTCGTCATAGAAATAAGTCTGGGTACCATTTCCATGATGAACATCAAAATCTGCAATTAGTATTCTTTTCAAACCGCATTGTTTCAATGTAATAACACTAGCTGCCACATCATTGAATATACAGAATCCACCGCCGCTCTCAAAGGTAGCATGATGAAATCCCCCTGTAGGAGATATGAAATGGTCCACATCACCGGACATAACAGAGTGAATACCTGTTATAGACGCTCCAGATGCAATTCGTGAGTGGAAGTATATATTCTTGAACCCGGGTGTGTCTATATCAATATCGCCAACACCAGTTTCGGATATCATCCTAACCTTGGCAAGATAATCTTCAGAATGTGTTTTCTCTAAGAGCTCCTCAGAAAGTGGTTGTGGATTAATCACTTGCACATTAGATTGATCAAGAAAACCATTCTCTTCAATGAAGTTTCGTAACATCTTGAAACGACCAATCCGAATCGGATGTTTTCTACCAAAATCAAATGATTCTAGAAGTTCATTCCAGAGAAATCCAACTTTGCACAATCTAGAAGAACTCATCAAAACCCTCGTAGTCGGTGCACCTTTATATTGCTATGCGATAATCACTCAACGGAGTGTAAATGAGATTTGAAGATTCGCGCAGTTGCAAGTGTATCAACTACAGCAAACGTCTACTCATGCTATATCAGGCAAAGGAGCGATACAAGCGCGCAAGTATTTTCCTTAGATTACGGAGATCGAATGAGGGTCTATGATGCAAAGGGTACACTTCGTAGCACACGAAAGTGGAGTAGTAAGGTTCGTTGTATTGCTGTAGCAGATGTTGTTGGTGAGGGAAAAGACGCTCTTGTTGGAGGAGTAGGTAAGAAGGTCCTTGTTGTAGATCACAGAGGAAGTACAGTCTGGAATATACGACTAGAGAGTGACGTCATAGCCTGTGACGCTCGGGACATAGATGGCGATGATGCAGCAGAGGTTGTAGTAGCCCTCGAAAATAAGCGAGTCATTCTCTATAATAATGACAAGGATGCTATCTTCACAAGAAATGTGGATAACCCGATTGCAGATGTCTGGCTTGAAGATATTACAAACGACACAGAGTTAGAAGTTGTAATTGCTGACAAAAAAGGGAAGATTACAATACTTACTTCAGCGGGATATCATCTCAGAGAACTTCAGCTCGGAAACAAAATCACCGTATTCGCAGTTCTATCGTTTGGTGAAAGAAAATTATTCGTTACAGGAGACCTATCATCAACACTGAGAGTTTGGGATATCGATGGTAATGAGGTTGAACGGATAGATGTTGGAAATGTTCCAAGATCAATGGCAACAGGCATTCCTGATGAAATTTCAGACATAGCATATCTTGTAGTAAGCACCAAGGATCGAAGGCTTAATTTCTGGGAAGTAGAGGAAACTGGAAAAGCTTCACGCACTGAGAAAGTAATCTTGCAACAAATCGGTTCAACCAAAGAGATTCTATATCGTAGAGCAATCAAGTGCGGTAATTGTGGAGCACCAACATCACCAGAGGCTCCAAAATGTGAATCATGTGGTGCAACACTACAGATGATTGAAGAGTACGTTATTGAAGAATACATTCAGGAAAGTATTGATTCAATTACAGGAAAACACAATCAAATCAAACTCAAAGATTTAGATAGAATTCTTCGAAAGACCCTTCCACGACCAGCTGCGTATAATCTACGGAGAAGTCTACAAGCAATGATTCAGAGTGGTGACATTGAAGGGCATATTGATGGAAGAACGTTTGTTAGAACTGCAAAGAAACGCAAGTACAAGAAAATCAATGAGAAGGATGCAAGAAACGTTCGATCAATTCTTCTGGACTTGTTGAAAGGTGCAGATACTGTCGATGTATCGAAAATGGAAAAGGAAACAGGACTAGATAGTACCTTCCTGCGCAGGACCTTGATTATCCTTCTTGGGGAGGGAACTATTCAAGGAACTCTAGATGGAAATCTGTTTGCTCTTGATGAAAGAATGAACTCTCGTGATTTTGCTGAAAAACTGATTGAGGAGCTGAGAGCATAAGCAAGCTAGGAGAGTTCACAATAATTGATGTTTACTAAAATAATTCATAATAAGAGGCGGAGAAAGAGAATATGGATATCTCAAAGAGAATAGTTGTCACATTTATCGTAGTGGCTTTAGTTCCAATGCTAGTCATTTCAGCATTATCAATTGGTGAAATATTCACCGTATCTAACGCTAATGCAGGGGATGCAGCTGACGCACTAAAAGCTGAAGAACTAGCAAACCTTCAGAGACTGTCCAATGATACTGCGCTCTTCATAGAGGAGAGATGGCAGAGCTATATCGCGGGCGTCTACATGATGGAACAATATTGCGAGGATTTGTTCAATGGAAATATCTCAGCAACACCGCAATATAGTTACTATTGGGATTCGGCGGTAGAACCAAGCTGGGGTGCTTTAGATTTTGAGCAAGACCCTATAGTACAGGAGGGTTATGGTGGATCAACAACAATCTCATTTGATGCGGACTGCTATTACATGCCCAGATCTCATTGGAATAACAATGACCCCTTGGATGTTTCCGCCAGCACTCGAAATGCACTTGACTATTCTTCGAATATGATCAATGTATTCAAGGCACTTCATGAAATGAATCCAGACTACAGATGGCTTTACATGGGATATGATCTAGGTGTTTCAGACCAACACTTGTTTAGGAATTATCCATTTGATGACTTGTCGTACTTCAATGATGTTGATGGACCAGGTGTTGATTATGATGCAAATGCCCAAGAATGGTACACGAATGTTGCAGGGATAAGTCCCTCTAATGACGATGTCATATTTACCGCACCATATGTTGACGAATCAGTAGGTCTAGTCATCTCAATGGGTAGACCGGTTAGATTTGACAATGGATCCCTTATTGGAGTAGTATCAGCAGACGTAACAATGGCAACGGTACTAGATAATGTTCTGAATCTTGATGTTTCAACAAACGGGTACGCATTCCTTCTTGATTCTACAGGTGCAGTTGTAGCCCATAAGGACCAATCACTAGATGATGACATTGCACTGATTGAAACTCTTGAATTTGGAACAGCTGGGAGTGCTGAAGCTACAGCATTCAGAGCCTTGCTAACTACTCATGTACTAGTGGACGATTTTGGACTTCTGGAGTATAAGAAAGACAACTTGGACTGGCATCTATCATTTGTCAATATTCCAAATACTGACTACATCCTACTTGTTGTTGTCCCAGACGCAGATGTCATTGCACCAGCAACTGAAATCCTTAATCTTGTTACAACTAGGACTCTGACTCTTGTTGCTGTCCTCGGGGGAATTCTCATAGCTGTAGGAGCGGTTGTATCAGTTGTTTCATCTAGAAGAGGAGAAGCAATTGTCGAACCAATTCGAGAGATGACTCGTCTAGTCAACAAGATGGCAAAACAAGACTTCACGCGAGGTGTGACAACAGCAGGAGCAATGTACGAAGAGGTGGGTACAACTGTAGACGCATTATTGAGTTTCCAGGAGGCCTGTCGATTTGGCAATCAAGCATTCATTCGAGGAGACCTTCGACGAGCTCTTGCCAATTATCAAAACCTATTGGAGATTAGTAGAAGACTCCAGATAGAAGCAGGAGAACAAACGATGCTCCTCAACATTGGTAATGTCTTCAGACAACGTGGAGATACTGCTAGTGCTATGGACCATTACAACCAATCCATAGAAATTTCAAATAGACTACTTGAACGTGCAAAAGAAGATGGAGCCGATGAGAAGGATGCTTTGATGCGAATAGCATCAACATATCACAACATGGCACTCGTTGAGATGGACCGTGGCAATGCGGACAAAGCCATGACACTTCTTGAAGATGCAGAAGCAATTGACCTTACCATCAAGAACAGCTACGGACTCGCTAGACGTTATGATGCAATGGGGCTTGTGCTTATGCGAGATGGAAGATATAGTCAAGCTCAATCCAAATTCGATGAAGCACAGAAGACAGCAAAATCCATTGGATATGAGAGAAGTTTGGCATACATCCACTACCACGAGGGCGAACTCTATCAAGTTCAAGGAAAGTGGAAGAAAGCAGAAAACGAATACAATGACTCCATTAAATTTGGTCAAGATACTGATGAAATGTGGCTAGTTGTATTTGCTATGCAGAGGCTTGCAGATGTTCTCGACCAGTTGAATAAACCAAGCCATGATATTCGTAGGAAATCCGAGAAACTCAAACGTTCAATCTTGTTCAAGAAGAGCGTAACCTTTGTCATTGACTACTCAGGTAGTATGCAGGCACAACAGAGAATCAAAGCAGCTGTAAAGGGAGCCAAGGAAATCCTTCACAGCCAGGTCAATCCTCAGGATGCTGTATCAATCATCATCTTCAACTCAACATATAGAGAGATTCTCCCTCTAACTACTAAGGGAGATAGATCAGATGATGAAAGTAAGATAATCAAAGCGCTAGATTCTCTCAAATATCCAAACTATGCTACTGCATTCTATGATGCGTTAGGAAGAGCTTTAGAAGAATTGAACAAGATCGAGTCAAGCGAGCATAGATGGGTTATCGCATTGACAGATGGGCAGGATAATAGCTCCGATACTTACTCTTTGGATGCTCTTGAGGGAATATTCACTGAGAAGGACAGGATAAAGCGAAATCGTCCTCTAACCATTGAAGGTTTTATTCGGGACAAGCACCTCGATGTGAATCTCATAGTCATAGGTGTCGGTCAAGAATTAGCAAACCCTGTAGATACAAGAAAGAGATTGCGTTCTAGAAAGACCGGAGGAAAGATGACAACAGAGGAACTTCTAGAAACAATCTGTGAAAGCATTCCTCAAGGGCAGTATCTATCGGTAGTTGATAGTGCGGATGTGAGGATGGACATTGAGAAAGCCTTCGAGAAAATCGGAGTTCTCATGGCCCAACTCGAAGTTGGAGGAACAACTGTAGATTACTAGGAGGAGATGAAAAAATGGCACAATCAACACAAACCAAGAAGAAGGGCAGTTTCAGAACAAACGTCATTGCTACATTCCTAGTAATTTCACTTGTTTCGCTCTCAGCAACGGGTTTCGTTTCCATTACCTTTGTAGATATCATTGGAAACTTCACACATGACCAGAGTTCACTTGCACTTCAGACTCAGATAGAAACGAATATGGAAAAAACAGCAGAAAAGACAGCATTAGTCATAAATCAAAAACTAACTAGCGCACAGGGAATGATAGAAGCAGCCGCAGCGGAGCTGGAATCATTGTTTGATTCGAGCTCTACGTATGCAAATAGAGAAGTCTTCTTTCATGAGATTTTTGAAAATGATTCAATTGCATCTGCTCCTGTAGATAGCCACTATGACGCCAGCTATGGGCTAAACGTTTCATGGACCTATAGTAGTTGGTACCATCGTGACTATAGTGACCTAAATTACGCAACGTACGAAGCTGCAGAATCAGACAAACTCGGTCGTGTATCAAATATTGACTACATCTTCAAATCAATTGAAGAACAGATTCAATTCAGATGGTTATACATCGCATTTGTGGATGATGGTCTCTTCATAAACTATCCAGGAAGTCTACTTGATATTCCAAACTATGACCCAAGGGGAGAATATTGGTACACTACAATCGCGACTGGAAGTGATACGACAACCTTCGTAGATCCATACTATGACGAAATCGATAATGTCCTGTTGATATCTATTGGAAAAATGGTATATAACAATGGAATTCCACTAGCAGTAATTTCAGGAGATATCACCATTAGTGATATTCAGGAAAAGGTCATCGACGTAAGTGTACTGGATAGCGGTTATGCATTTCTCCTCAATGAATTTGGTGAAATTGTAGCACATCCTGAAGTAGAGGATACAGCATACTTAGGAGGACTACCTTATCTACTTGATATAGAGGAAGATGTTACCACTGTTGACCCGCTAACGGAAGATGATATGGAAATTATCTTGGAATCTCTTATTGCAAAAGCATCTGGATCGTTGAGATACACGCGAGTTGATAGTGAGAAGATCTTAGTCTTCACTCCAGTGGGTAAGGGAGGTTACATATGTGTAATCTCGGTGCCGCTTGAGGAGGTATTAGGGGCACTTCCGCCTCTTGCTGCAAGAATAGTGGCTGCAAATGCGGAAGCTGCGCAATTCATTCTCTTTGTTACAATCGGTGGAATTCTGATAGCAGGAATTGTAGCTGTATCGGTTTCAAATACAATCACTCGACCATTGCAATATCTAATGGATCTTGCAACAAGAAATGCTGCAGCCAGGATTCGAGATGAACCCTTGGACACTGCAGAACTACAAGTGGACCAATCGTATATCTCAAAAGACGATGAGATAGGTGAATTAGCTAGAGCTTTTCAAGGAATGCTTGATACTATTAGAGAGGATGAATAGTCACATCCTCTTATCACCAATCAGAGGAAAAGACAATGAAAGATGATATGTGGTCTGTTGACAAAGCTAAGACCGTCTTCGGAGTTGGTAGGAATGACCTACACTTCTTGGATATTTCAGAGAGTGGTGAGCTCTGCATCAAGTTGCGCGATGAGCAAATCACTATCAAAGAGATAGTTCAGAAAATGAAGGCGGTAAATGAAAAATCTCCAGGTTACGTTTCATCATTCACTCTGAGAATTCCGCAGCTCATAACATATCAGATTAAGAAACTCAGAACAACCTTTGAGAGAGTCTTTGAAGAGTTAGAATATAAGGGGAAGTTCATCGGAATTTATCCTGTGAAAGTGAACCAGAGAAGTGATTTTGTTACTACTATCGTTCGTTCAGATTCTGATTATGGGTTAGAAGCAGGAACAAAAGCAGAGTTGTTGCTCATTAAAGCAGTGATTGCCAATGAAAAGCATCGTCACATTGTATGCAATGGGGCAAAAGATCCTGACTATCTCAGACTTATTCGAGATTCCGTAGAAGAAGGATATAATGTAGCAATATCGATTGAGTCACTTCATGAAGCAAGGATGGTTGTGGAACACTTTGATCCTGACAAGACGGATTTGGTTTTCAGAATCAAACCCTATCTCAATGTAGAGGGACACTGGTCGCACTCTACAGGAAGAGATTCAAAATTCGGTCTGAGTATTCATGATCTCTACAATGTGGTTGACTTGCTCAAACAAACTGGATTTGCAGAATCAGTCAGCACAATTCTTGGACACGCTGGTTCTCAAATAACAGATATTGAATCATTCAGTAGATTTGGTCAATTCCTCACTAGTCTCTATTCAGAACTCAGGGATATGGGGCTTATCAAATTGGAGAACATCGATTTTGGTGGAGGTCTTGCCATTGACTATACAGGTAAGCATGCTCCAGATCTAATGTATCAGTACGCAAGAAACCTTGTCCATGGCGTGAGTAGATTCCTCCAAGAAGAGAATAACAAACATCCTGCTCCAAATATCATGATAGAATCGGGGCGAGGACTAACTGCTCTCGCAGCTCTTGTGATTGTCGAAGCTCTTGAAGTTAGGTCTGTCTTTCCTGCTCCTGGTGGAAAATACGAATCTGAAACGGCACCAGCAAAGGAAAAGGAATATCTTGAGAAGATTGGCAAAATAAACACACTTGACGATCTTGTAGATATTTGGAATGAGTTTCACAAACACTTTGGTGGAATGACTCTAGCAGGTCTAGGTACAATCTTCGAGAGAGAGATGATTGTTGGTATCCTCGAGAAGGCAACAAGAGAACGACTCATTGCATTAGAAATACAATCATTCTCTTCGAAAAAACAAATCCGAAGTTTCTGGCATCCAGAACACATTGTCGTAGGTAATTTCAGTATCTTCAACAGTATCGCAGACTATGTTCTTGTTAAACAACACTTTCCAGTTATTCCCATCTCCAATTTGCATGTTCATCCCGAAACCACAGTTAGGCTTGTAGACATTACCTGTGATTCAGATGGAGAGATAGCACACTTCTATAGACAGAACACAGAAAAAATCTGGTTCACTAAGGACAATCGTCCACTCACTATACCGGGGGGTAAGATGGGTGATGGAATTCCTGTAGGTGTGCTCCATGAGCTTCCTGGATCTCATTTCATACTAGCGCTAGTAGGAGCGTATCAAGATGCTATAGAAATGGATCACAACCTTCTTGGAGACCTACCTGATGTAGAACTAAGACTGCGTGAGGATAACACCTGGGGAATTACATGGCTTACTGGCGCGGAGTCAATTGAGCATCTTCTCAAGGATGTGGGCTATGCAGACATTGCCGTTGACGAAGATCCATACATGAATAGCTAAGAGACACTTCTGAAAGCTTAATACTGTTATCTGGGTTTAGATTTCAATAATGAAAGATTTGACAGTAGCCAAGTTCGATTCTATCAAAAGAAATCTTACTGGAAAGAAGATTCTAGTGGCTTTCAGTGGTGGAGTAGATAGCACAGTCCTAGCTAGTATTGTGTCTGAAGTTGCATCAGCTACAACACTTCTCATTATTTCCAGCCCCACAGTTCCAGAAAGTGAGTTAGTTAGTGCAAAGGATATTGCTAAAGAACTTGGACTCAAATTGATCGTGAAAGATTTCAATTGGCTTGATGAAGAATCTCTTGCTACAAACCAGATTGATAGATGTTTCACGTGCAAACAGATTCTGGCGGAGAGTTGGTTGAAAACTGCAGAAGAACTGGGTTCCGAGATGGTAGTTGAGGGAACAACAGCAAGTGAAACCGAAGGATATCGACCAGGAGCCGAGGCACTAGAAGCTTCAGGTGTGCATTCACCCTATCTTGATGTTAACATAACAAAAGACGAGATACGAGAATATGCACGAAGTCGAGGTCTCTCAATTGCAGAAAAACCATCTATGGCATGTCTAGCAACAAGATTCCCCTATGGAACAGAAATAAATCATGAACGATTGAAAATGGTTGAAACAGTAGAAAAAGCTGTCATGACCATATTTGATGTGGAATGTGTTCGTGCAAGATTTCATGGAGACCTAGTTCGTATAGAAGTTGGTGAAAGTGAATTACCTTCGATGTTTGATACAACCAAGATGAGCGAGCTTGAGAAACAAGCACGTGAGGCGGGCTTCTCTTATGTCACCTTAGATCTTCGAGGATATCGAACTGGCGCAATGGATGAAGGCCTGGATCTTTAGAAACCTCAATTGATACATATTAGTTTCTTCTGAGGGTGTGAGAGAAATTCACATCCATTTCTTGTTATCAAAATGTCTTCTTCGAGGCTAACCTGACCATAATTCTCCGTTGTGACATAGAGCTCAAGTGTGAATATGTTAGCAACTTCCACTGGTTGGATAACGGTGTCACCATAACGTTCCCATCGAGGACCAAGTAGACCACCACCATCATGTGCATGTCTACCAATCTGATGCCCAAGAGCATGTTGATACTCCTCATAGCCAGCGGCTTTCACGAAATCTCGAGCAATTGCATCTACTTCATATCCCAAAGCACCGGGCCGGATGAACTTTGATGATGCAACTATCGCATCTCTAACAGTTTCAAATGCGGTTAGAACTTGTTCAGGAATGTCCTTTTCCTCGCCAAAGAAAAACATCCGTTGTATGTCTGAGCAATACCCTTTGTAGCGGACTCCAAAATCAAAGTGTAAAAGATGACCCTGTTTAGTCTTATTTTCTAATGGTCCTGCATGACCAAATCGTTTTGTAGGTCCAGCATCTACTGCAGGATTATGGTCATCATTCCAAGCACTGGTAACTCCATGTTTGTCCATTTCTTGATGAAAGAGGTTGTATATCTCAATCTCGGTCATTCCAGGTTTTACGAAACCTTCAGCAGTCTGGTAGATTTCTTCAGTGATTGCTATTGCCTTCTTTACTCGCCCAATCTCCTCAGTGGTTTTTCTACCCCGAAGTTTCTGGATTAGATTCTCAGCTGATATCAAACGATTGACATATGGAGTATTCCTGAGATAGTCCTTCAGAATCATATGCATTCCTACAGTAAGACCATCTGCTGCAACATCATTTGTACTGTAATTGATTGCTATTTTTGCAGGGTCGTATACATCTAGTTGGCGAATCAATTCATCCTTAATCCCCTGTGTGTAAGGAATTACCTGGTCATATAGGTCCTGAAGTACGACACCATCACGATCGAAATTTCCAACAATGGCAATTTTCTCACCAGCTCTTGTAAAGAGAAATGCAGATTGCCAAACCACATCTCCACCAGATATGAGTTCCAAGACGGGATCAGATATTTGTGAGGTTTCTCGAACCCACACAAGCCAAGCATCAATATCCAGCTCTCTCAATAGAGCAGTTGTCTGTTCGCATTTCGCTTTTTGAAGACTGAATGGCATGATAGAACCTCCGATTTTCACTCATTGGGTTGAATGACTGCTTTCAAAGATAAATGACTCTCCTGGGTTTCCAATGCTTTTTGTGCATCATCAAGACTAAATTTGTGAGTGACCAGAGAATCAAACGGGAACCTATCATAATTATCAGCAATTGTCTTGACACCCCTGTAGACATGGAGGGTTTCTGAGCCCCAAACAGTCTTGATATCAAGGTGCTTACGATTCATCAAGTGGGGATTTATTTCAACAGTACCACTATCAGTATACTGTCCACAGATAGAATATGCACCACCTTCTCTAACTAGTTCGATACCCTCAGGAATGGCAAGAGCATTTCCAGTTGCCTCATAGACAATATCGGGACCGTGACCTCCTGTAATGTCAACTAGTGCTTGCTTGCGTTCCTCCAATGTGGTCTCACCAATATTGAGCGTATGCGTGACCCCGAACTTCTTTGCAAGCTCAAGTCGATTCTTTGCTTTGTCAATCATTGTTACGGTTGAAGCTCCACTAATGAGAGCAAGTACAGCAATCATCAAACCAACAGGACCTGAGCCTTGTACTGCAACATTCATTCCCCATGTGAGGGGACTGCGCAAAACAGTGTGTACTGCAGTTGGCATGGCACATCCTACAGCGCTAGCACCATCAAAGCTTACATGATCGGGAATCTTGATTATGTGCGTTCCAGGTGAGAGATAGACGTACTCACTGTACCCTCCTATTAGATGAGGATATTTTGATGAATCCATTGTTATTCCGTACACAGTTCTATTCGTACATTTGGTTGGTGCTTTAGCAATTAGACAGTTCCAGCACTTGTAGCACGTACCGTAGACATCATGAAAAGTTACCCTATCACCAATTTTCAACTCATTCCCATCTAGGTCTTTGACAGCTCGCGGACCAATCGCTTCAATGGTTCCTACGACCTCATGGCCAGGTATCAACGGATATGGAACCTCAGCAAGCCTCCCATGCCAGAGATGTACATCAGTACCGCAAACACCTGCATTTGCAACTTTCAATAGAGCTGCACCTGGTGCAAGCTCTGGAATTTCATACTCCTCAATAACGAGGGGAGCACTGGGTTTAGGAATCACAGCCGCCCGACTTTTCTTGACCATCTTCATCAACTTCAGTACGATTTTATTCAGAATTAAAACCACGATAAAAAGAAGCTCAATCGACCAATATTATCAGCTCAATTGAATAAAGTTATAAGCCAATAGTTAACTATTGTTTATTTGTGATGGGTGATATCAGTGACCGATGATGTAGAACCAGTCGAAAGCCTAGATTGTGTGGGGTTATTCTGCCCTCAACCACTATTTCAGGCGAAACAGGCCATTGAAAGCATAAGACCAGGTGAGGTATTGGAAATCTTAGCAGATGATGCCGCTGCTGAAGAAGATATCAAACGCTTTGCAAAAAGAACAGGTCATACTTTCATTAGCGCAAAACGATTGCCAGATGGAGTCAATCGAATAATGATTAGTCGAAAAGAAGAGTGATTATTGATTAGATACAATGATGTTGTTTGAGGTTATGTTTGATGAAAGAAGTGTATCTTGATAATCAGAGTGCAAAACCTGTAGATCCCAGAGTGATTGAAGGAATGCTACCATACTTTGGAGAAAAGTATGGAAATCCTTCTGCATTACATACAATTGGAGATATTGGAACAGACACACTTGAGGAAAGTAGGAAGTCAATAGCTAAATTCATCAATGCTGACGAAGATGAGATTATTTTCACATCTGGTGCGACAGAAGCTATCAACCTGGGAATAATCGGATATGCGATGAAAAACAAGAACAAGGGTAATCATATCGTCATGTCTGAAATTGAGCATATTTCGATACATAATATTGCTAAATACCTCGAGAGGTCAGGTTTTGAAATATCAAAAGTCCCAGTGGATAAGTACGGTCGAGTGAATTTGAAAAAACTCGAACGAAGAATCACAGACAAGACAATACTCCTCTCAATAGGGTATGCAAGTAATGAGATTGGTACAATTCAACCTATCAGAGAGATTGGAAAATTAGCAGAAGAAAAAGGAATCGCATTCCATTCTGATGCAGTAGCTGCGGAAGGACTAATGCCTATTGATGTCAAACGTGATGGAGTACATCTATTGGCTCTATCATCCAATGATATCTATGGTCCCAAGGGTGTTGGCGTTCTATACATGAGGAAGAAATTCAGAGTTAACCCGATAATAATTGGTGGAGGACAAGAACGCGGTCTCAGATCTGGCAGTGAAGATGTCACGGGTATTGTGGGAATGAAGATTGCTGCGGAGATTATGCAGAAAGAAATGCCTAGTGAGGTCAAACGATTCACGGAATATCGCGACCGGATGATCAAACAGATTCTCGAAGAGATTCCTGATAGTTATCTCAACGGTCATCCAACAGAGAGACTAGCAAGTAATACCCATATCAGATTTGATGGAATAGAAGGTGAGTCAATTCTATTATCCTTCAAGGACAAGGGAATAGCCATTTCAACTGGGTCAGCATGTACATCAAAGACTCTGGAACCTTCACATGCTCTCATTGCGACCGGTCTATTACATGAGGAGGCTCATGGTTCCCTACAAATCACCACTGGACGATTCAATACAGAACAAGACATAGATAGTGTACTCAAAGCTGTGCCAGAAGTTGTGACACGATTACGAGACCTATCACCAATTTACAAAACGAAGAAGGTGTAGAAAAAGATGAAATCTACGAAGTACAGCGAAAAGGTTCTGGACCATTTCCGCAATCCACGAAATGTAGGAACATTAGAAGGAGATGATGTTGCCGTTGGCAAGGTTGGCAACCCAACGTGTGGAGACATCATGGAGGTCTTCCTCAGAATTGATGGGGAAAAGATCACTGAAGCAAAGTTCAGAACTTTCGGGTGCGGGTCCGCAATTGCTACAACAAGCATGACTACAGAAATGGTCATAGGAATGACTCTTGATGATGCAATGAAACTTACTCGAAACGATGTTGCAGATGAACTAGATGGTCTTCCACCAATCAAGATGCATTGCTCAAACCTAGCCGCTGATGCGCTACATGATGCGATTACTAACTACCAAAGAGGTAGAGGGGATGATATTCCCGAGGAAGAAAAGAAGGCTGATGACAGCACTGGATGCGTTGTGGGCCAAGATGAATTTCTCGACAAGGGAGTATGGCTAGCTGTTGATGACCTGAAAGAATTCGAAGACCAGAGAACTCTAGTTCTACACACAGGAGATGAATCTGTTCAGCAAGCCCTAGAGCTATCAGATGTCAGTGATCGAGTAATACTTCTCACTCCCGAGAATTCTGTTGTTACAACTCCAGACTTAGAAGAACAACTTGAAAATTCAAGAGTGAAAATCCTTTACGAGTCCAGACTACTTGAAATCCGTGGTGAATTTGAAGTTGAGAAGGTCTTGATTCTAAATCTCGATGAAGACGAAGATTACGAGTTATTCGTGGATGCAGTAGTGATAATCGAGTAGTTCAATCATCAAGTACATATCGCAGTGCACGCTCATCTGAATACATAATGTTCGAGATTAGACAAACATCAAGTGCTGACAAAGCGCTTCTCGAAGGCATGTATCTAGATGAGGTCGAAGATCATGTGGAGAGGGCAAGAAAGTTTGCTGAAGACCTGATTGACCGTTTTAAAACAATGATAGCTCTGCAAGACAATCAGCTCTGTGGTACTTTGACTTGGGACACAAGAGGTGGCTATGATGATGGTGTTGCAGAAATCATCGGACTTGGCGTTAATGAGAAATTCAAGCGGCAGGGGATTGCTAAGAAACTGGTAAATTATTTCATTCAAGAAACCTCCAAGTTCTATTCTGAGAAAGGATATTCACTCAGGGTCGTCTTACTTTTCATGGAGGCTACAAACGATGTGGCTCGTAAATTCTATTCTAATCTGGGATTCAATGAAGCTGCAATGATACAAAAACTCTACCCTCAAGATGATGGCGTGATTTGGATCAAGCACCTCTGATGTACAATCGTATTCAACAGGTAATAGAACAGTCAATAAGCAAACTTGACGGGATTCAAGTATGAATAATGGAGGCGGCATAGGTACTCTTCAAGAGCGGTCACTCCATGCTACAATCAAACAGTTATACAATACTCCAGGATCAGAGGTCGAAGTAAAAGTAGATGGTTTTGTCATCGATGTGGTAAAAGGAGACCTATTGATTGAAATCCAGACTAGAAGTTTCTCAGCTATCAAAGACAAATTGTTCAAGTTAATGAAGAATCATCCAATTCGACTTGTACATCCAATACCTCTGGAGAAATGGGTCATCCGACAGAGTTTGGATGGAAGGGAGATTAGCAGACGAAAGTCTCCAAAGAGAATGAGTTTTGCACATATATTCGAAGAACTCGTTAGCATTCCTACATTCATAATTCACTCCAATTTTGAATTAGAAGTTCTCCTCATCAGGGAAGAGGAGATACGTGTAAAGGATGGAAAAGGCAGCTGGAGAAGAAGAGGATGGAGCAATGTGGATCGTAGGCTTATCGGGATAGTTGATAGACGTGTATATTCCAATCCAACAGACTTTCTACATTTAATTCCGAGTTCACTGGAAGAACCTTTTACGACTCGCTCTTTAGCTGAAGCAGCTGGTATTCCACGACGTCTTGTTCAGAAGATGACTTACTGTATGCGGAAAATGGAAATATTGAAGGTTGTCGGAAAAGAAGGAAATGCG
>JABCTV010000158.1 GCA_018238205.1 Candidatus Thorarchaeota archaeon | reverse complement strand
TATTCTATGTCCTAATTGCCAAGCTCTTACAAAAACGTATAGAGGTGCAAATAGAGGAAATCAAGGAAGGTCCGGTAGTAACCAGGTACGAAGTTCACCTGGCGCCCGGGATAAAAGTGAGCCGGGTGATGAATCTCTCCAGCGATCTTGCTTTAGCCCTGGCTGTTCCCAGTGTGCGGATAGAGGTTCCTGTTTCGGGTAAGCCTCTGGTAGGAATCGAAGTTCCTAAGAAGAAAGTAACAAAAAAAAGAAGGGACCGAGATTTATCGGCCCTTTCTATTTTATTTTTCAGTGAATCTGATTCTTCACATTGATCAGTAGACCAGGGTCATCAAGTACGTATACCTTAGGATTGGGATTCTCCTTCAGGAATCTGGTGACGAGGTCTCTTAGAGTCTGCTGAACTTTGCTTGCATCACCAACTGAACATCCTTCCATTCGGTATATTGAGCGCAGTTCATCTGCATCAAGACTACTGATGACTTTGATATTTCCTTCCTCAATATCACGCAGGATTCTGAAGAGGTCTGGGGGCTTCTGATTACCAATCTTGAAGGTCTGCTCGGATCCATAAGTCTCTATAACAAATCGCAGAGCATCTTGAACTTCGAGATCCTTTGCGGCATGCATAGCTTCTTCATAAGCTGTTGAGCCAATCCCATCTTCACAAGGAGCCAGAAGAATAATCCAGCCCTTCTTGTCATGACGCAGAGCATTCCATGCTGCATGCACTCCTTTCCCAGCTTGGTAGAGATTTACTCCTAATTCGCCTACAGATACAAAGACGAGGTCTCCAGGTTCATCAACATCAACTACTCTCAAGGTCTTCAGGGGTGGTGAAGCCGCCTTGTGACACTCAATGATATCGCCAGCTTGAAGGTAGACAATTTCTCCATCATTGACAATTGTGTCTACGCAGAAAATTTGAAGCTGCTTGTCTTTCATGATCTGAGTAACTTCAATCATGTCTTCAATCACGGGGTTGCCATCACACTGACCTAATCTGCAATCTTCATGAAATCCCTTTTCCAGGTCAAACATTCGTGGATGATTAATCCGGATGGTCTCTCTGCCAGCAACACCTGGGCAGAACAACTTTACAGTGCCAGCTTGACCAGCGAAATAATGGTATTCGGAATCCGAGAGAGGAATCAATAGACATGACTCAAGGACCTGCTCATCGATTAGAATGGGTGTACCGCGTGATGTGGTTCCTACATTCTTATTTCCTTCATCACAGTTATGATTGAGGACACTATTACCCCAAATCTTGTAGATGTCGGGTCCAAGTATTCTCGTTTCAATTTCTTCAGGAGAGGCAAGGGCATGCGAGCCGCTGGAAATTATAATCTTAATGTCACTTTTTTGAACACCAATATCTAGTAGACGCTCAGCAATGAGTGGTAACAGAATCTTGGTATGGACATTCGGTCTAGTCTTATCATCTATCATGAAAAGAATTCGTTTGCCTTCACTGTAGATTTCTTTGACCAACTCGTCAAAAGGTTTCGACCCAATTGGCGAATCAAGAACCTGATTCAACTTGGTTTTCAGATCAGTAAAATCAGGCGTATACTCATCAACCCGTAGGACCGTTAGATCAGTCACATCTTTCGGGATGAATTCATCGATGACAGTGTCACCATATTTCAGAGGAGTGGAATGATATGAAGTCATGCTGCTCTCCAATCCACAGACAAGCTCTCTCAATATGTAATATTTGTGGTCTATCCGAATTTCAGATGCATTCTGATATTTCCCAATCAGCGAACTTTATAAGTTAGACAAATCTAAGTTAGATAAGACTAACTTCAAGATTGCGTCAGTCACACGCAAGTCCGAAGGCCAAGGAGGCCATTTCTAGTGGACGAAAAAGGGACACGAACTGAAAAACTAACGAGCATTCCTCTTACATCAGTAAAATCAGGAACAGTGTGTAAGTTAGTTGGTGTTTCAGAGGAGGGTTGGAAACGACGTGGTTTTGGTAGTCACAAACATAGAGGGTGGGGGATGCGTAGACACGGACACCACTGGTTCCGACCAGGATTTCTTCCCAAGCACAAACAAAATGGTAGAGGCATCCTAAGACGACTCTTAGACCTAGGTTTGACAAAAGGGTGTACATTCAAGGTGGTTCAAGGGAGTCGCCATGGACCAGTACTTATCGAAGTTAGAGGTACAAGAATTGCTCTAGGGCATGGATTAGCCAACAAGCTAATTGTAGAAGAAGTGGAGGATGTTCCTGAATGAAAGTTCGTGTTGCACTCATTGGAAATCCCAATGTAGGCAAGTCAGTGATATTCAATAGTCTTACTGGATTAAAGCAGCACACAGGGAACTGGCCAGGAAAAACAGTGGAAAAGAAAGTGGGCTATTTTTCGCACAAAGGATACGAGTTTGAAATTGTAGACCTGCCAGGTGTGTACAGTCTAAGTGCGGTTTCTGAGGATGAGCGGGTCGCAAGACAGTACATCGTTGATCACAGACCAGATGTTGTCGTGGATATACTCAATGCTTCTCAGTTAGAGAGAAATCTGTATCTGACTCTGTTGCTAATCGAGCTTCAGGTCAATCTTGTTGTGGTGCTCAACATGTTTGACATGGTCCAATCACGCGGAGACCGTATCGATATCAATGCATTATCAGAGAAACTAAGAGCTCCAGTAATAGCAACCACTGCAACAAAGAAAGAAGGTCTTGAAGAACTGAAGGATGCAATCTTAGCAGTTACTCCCAAACACGTACTTGAACACTCCAATGATGACGAACCGGCAACGGAGCATGAGCCTGGCGACCTTAACGGAGATGACCATTTACATTACCATCCCAAATTTCACCATCATGGTGAATATGAACGACTTAGACCACCCCCTATTAAATACAGACGCGAAATTGAATCCAAGTTGAAAATTATCGTATCCATTATTTCAAAGGACAAGGAATTACTAGAGAGATTTCCTCCCAGATGGCTGGCTCTGAAACTTCTTGAAAGAGACCCTGTGTTCATCGACCTGATTGTTGATCCAGTAATCAAAGAGAAAGTTCTGGAGGTCGAAATTTGAACGAAGCGCCAGACCCAGAGCAGATTAAAGAATCAGAGATTTTCTCAACCGACCCACAGCTTGTGCTTGCTGATGAACGTTACGAAGTTATTGGTAGCATTCTCTGCGAGGTTTACGAACCAGGAGATGCCAAGTGGGTCCTCAGCGATATGCTTGATAGAGTTCTTCTTCACAAATACCTTGGACTCCCAATATTCGTAGTTATCATGTGGGCAATGTTCCATTTCACGTTTCAAATCTCCGTAGTCTTCATGGAAATGGTCGCTCAATTCTTTACTTGGCTGGGGACTTATACATCGCTCATTGAAATCCCGTGGCTTGCATCGCTTCTCACAGATGGAGTGTTATCAGGTGTTGGATTCATACTCACATTCGTTCCACCAATATTCTTCCTCTATCTTGCAATCTCAATATTGGAAGATACAGGTTATCTATCACGAGCTGCATTCGTGATGGACCGATTAATGATGAAGATGGGACTTCACGGAAAATCATTTATTCCGCTCTTGCTCGGTTTTGGATGCAGCGTTGCATCTGTCATGGCGGCTAGAACAGTAGACGGAGAATCCAATCGTTTTACAACAATCCTAGTTTCTCCTTTGATGTCCTGCGCAGGAAGACTGCCCATCTACATTCTCATTGCGGGAGTTTTCTTCCCTGTATATGCTGGAACAATCGTGTTCCTGATGTATATGTTGGGAATCGTAATGGCAATTATTGTTTCACTCATCTTCAAGAAGTTCTTGTTCAGAGAAGAATCATCATCACTCCTTATGGAGCTGTCACAGTACCAGATTCCCACAGTTCATGGTTCATTCAGACACATGTGGGACCGCGGTCTCTTATTTCTCAAGGTTGCAGGTTCATATCTAATGGTAGGAAGCATCATCATGTGGCTTCTCTCCTCTTTTGGACTCAGCGGGTACGGAGTTCCAGTTGAAGAATCCTTTGCAAGTATACTTGGGAAAATCTTCGAACCCTTATTCATACCCTTGGGATTCAGCTGGCAGATTGTGACGGCACTCATCTTTGGAGTCATTGCAAAAGAGGCTGTTGTCCAGACCCTCTCAATCATCTATGCAGTAGGAGGAACTGCAACTCTCGCGGTTGCACTAACTGCAAGCATCTCACCACTATCAGCATTTGCACTGATGGTTTTCGTATTACTCTATATTCCATGTTTAGCCACAATCGGTGCAGTACGGAAGGAAACCGGATCATGGAAGTGGACTGCATTTTCAGTAATCTACCAGTTCATCCTCGCATATCTTGTTGCTTTGATTGTGATCTTCATAGGAGGGTTCTTCATTGGCTAGAAATATTGTGGATGAACTGCATGTGCCAGACGATGGTAAATGGCCATCAATATTAGCTCTAATTGCAGGACTTTCATACGGAGGAATTGGATTTCTTCAGATCCTTGTTAGTCTTCAAATTGTAGCCCCGATCACTGGGTTCAATGATATCATTGGTGGATTTCTCCTGATAATCGTAGGCAGTGTCTTCCTGACTGGAGTGAAACCCCTCTCAAAAGACGAAAAAGAAGGGTATTCATTTATTGCTGTGGGATATGTGCTAGCGGCAATATTGTTCGCACTACAAGTCATGGTAATAATTACTAATGCATTAGGGTGGATTCTACAATACGAAGATTGGCTTGCTTGGAATATTTACAGCGATATTACACCATCACTCTGGATATTTCTAATCTTGATGACTGCAACTGGAGCTCTGTGGGTCTTCGGAAGCCTGCGTAAGAAATTAGTCACTAGCGCCAAGGAGGTAGCTGAAAGATGAGCGAGCGTGTCCTTGAGCTAATCGTAGAAGGAGGGCTCGTCGATAAGCGAGAAATCGCTCAGCAAGCAGGCGTTCAGACAGAAACCCTTGACGATATCATTGATCTGTTATGCAACAGAGGCTACATGAGAATGGATGAGCAAAGCTGCTCTGAGAGCCCATCATGTTCTGGTTGCAGCGTAGCAGACTCTTGTGGATCAACCGATAAATTGGGGAAAGCGATTTTCGTCACAGACAAGGGAAGGCAATACATCAAGTCAAGGAGGGCAAAGCATAGTGAGTAAGAAACAAACAGGCAATGGAGAAGGGGAACTAACACAAGCTCTTGAGATGTACGTTAAAACGATTCATGAATTGGAAAAAGAGTTCGGAGCTGCAGCACCCTCTGACATCGCAGAGAAACTTGCTGTGAAGGCACCAAGCGTTACTTCAGCCCTGCAAAAATTGGATTCATTAGGGATGGCGGAGTATCAGCGTTATCAGCATGTAAACTTGACTAAGAAGGGTCGCGAGATAGCCAAGATACTTGACCGTAGACATAGTACCATCCTAGATTTTCTACTCCACCTTGGAGTCAAAGAAGAGATTGCACTGAGCGATGCTTGTGAGATAGAACACATTGTTCACAAAGAAACCATTGAGAAGCTCGCATTATTCCTGAAAAAGCATGGGAAGAAATGATAGTCTGCAACCTACACTTTTGACCAAACGTTTTTTCAGTAAGTTATACCACTATTTATGCAAAGGAGGAAACAGTGTGAGTTCGAGACCAGACACTTACAGAATTTTGGTTGCAGGGGATGAAGAACTTGGGTTTAGTTTCTGTGCCAAGCTATTAGATAGAACATTGACAGATCCAAGAAGTATTGCCAAGGAGTCACTTAGGGAAATTTGGCCCAAAGATGAGTGGGTTAAACATACCACCGTTTCAAAGGATGGAGCCATAACTACTCTCGAGCTAGATCTCGAGCTCCACGGAGCTTGGGTTTGGGAAATCTACACCACCCTTGAACCAAAGGACTACTTCCGGCGTTTTGCAGGGGTAATCCTGTGCGCAGATCCTACACGAGAACATCTTCCTTCAGAATTATCGAACTTCATTAACTCAGTCAGTATTCATGCTGGACAGCCATTACCAACAATCATCGTGGTAGACCGCTCAAAGAAATTGGTTAAGGGACAGACCGATGCTCTGCGAAAGATTGCAGAAGGTCTTGGACTCCCCCTGTTCTTTATTAGATTGAATACTGGAGAGAACATTGAGAAAGCGTTCAAGAGTCTAGCAGATGAGATATTCCTGAAAGAAACTTCATGACAACAATCACTGCTCGCGTGAATACACAAGTTAAATTGCCATGGATGTAATATCCATTCAGGAGTTTGGTGAGTAATGCGAACAAAGATAGTGATTGTTTCACTATTGGTATTTATGCTACTTGCAGCTCTTATACCGCAAGTTGATGCTGATATTCAAATACACCTATCATTGCAGGATGAGCCAACTATCGAACCAATTGCAATGGGAAATATGTCAGCCTCAGAGAGTTATGAAGTGCCCGCGGATATGTGTGTTACAGCTGATGGCACTATTTTCACTGTCAATTTTCATCCATATTGGGATTGGATCAGAGGAGGTAGTACTACCTCATTTGTTGCTTGGAATAGTGATGGAAGTATTCAATGGGCACATAGTTTCACGAATTGGGAAAGAATCCACTTCGGTGTCACAACTGATGATTCTCATGTCTTTGTGACAGGCGGCCAGAAATGTGAACTCTATTTGG
>JABCTV010000157.1 GCA_018238205.1 Candidatus Thorarchaeota archaeon | reverse complement strand
CAATCGTCTTCCCAGAGCCCGTGGGTTTGCAAAGGTGGTCCCATCAGAGAGTGTGGCCAGAGTCTTCACTCCCAGGTCCACACCTACTGGAGCTCCTCTTACGGATTGAGGGTCAAGGATATCTTCCTCCACAGTGACTGAAACAAACCACCTGGTTGCCCGGCGTCGCACAGTGACTGAAAGGATCCTTCCACAGTAGTAGCACTTCCTCTTCTCCTTTATTCGAATCGTTCCAATTCGTGGGAGCTGGATTGCTCTCTCATGGAACCTGATATTTCCATACAGTCTGAAGCTGTCCCGGACACCCCTCCTCTTAAAGCGAGGAAATCCTATCGTCTTCCCAGACTTTAGACCTCGATAGAAGTTCTGGAAGGCTCTATGGAGGTCTCTCAGGGCTTCTTGAGGTGCACACTTCGAGGTTTCGTACATCCATGAGAACTCTGTTTTCTTCAGGGAGGTAAGGATCTTGTGCTGCTTCATGGCGTCAGTGAACCGGTCGTCACCCTGATTGTTCTTGTATCTAGCAATACGTTGTTCGAGACCCCAGTTGTATGCAAAACGAGCTACTCCTGCATGTTGAGCAAGGGATGACCTCTGGATATTGTTGGGGTCCAGTTCATACCTGTAAGCCTTGTTGATCAACATTCAGGTTCGATAGATGGTCTTGCTGGGAGCTAATAAGCTCATACAAGATTGGTCTTTATTCAACTGCAGGTTTTATTGATGTTCAGGTTCGTCCGGGATTTACACAGCTATTTTTTTCGCCCAATAAGACCGGGGAAGAAGTATTGTGTACTTTTTGAGTAACTTCGTTGTTCTTTTGCAACACCGTTGTCGATTAACAGATTTAGAGCATTACGGACCCGTTCCTCTGTCCATCCAAGACCAATGACTGCCTCCTCAAGCGAGAGCTTCCCATCATTTTGAGCTGCAAGATCGAGAATTAATTGAGGGTCATTCGTTAGTGCGACTGGAACGAATTCTACAAGCATTGTGCCACTCTCAAGAGGAGAAAGTCCCTGAATTAGACCTTCTTTG
Organism: Candidatus Thorarchaeota archaeon; assembly: GCA_018238205.1. Lineage (GTDB taxonomy): Archaea > Asgardarchaeota > Thorarchaeia > Thorarchaeales > Thorarchaeaceae > SMTZ1-45. Next base: position 5,608 of record JABCTV010000157.1, on the reverse strand, counting down.
GACATGTTATTGATTATATCTTCAATCTCATCAGATCCAGTGCTCCATCCAAGATCATCGAGACGAACTAAGAGCTCAGAGAAGAGCATTATACCACCAGATTTCTTGGATTCCTCTGCCATCCGGAGAATGTCTCGTTGTAAACCATCAATGCGGTCATCTCTCTTGAGAAGCCGCTTCACCATACCCGATTTCTTCTTCGCTTCGGAAATCCAAGCCTCAGGTTCATAACCCAATTCAGATAATAATTCTATCAGGGCATTTCGATATGCGGGAATCCCAAGGAGTGTACTTCCCTGGCTTTCAAATGCCTCCCTTAACCGTTCACGTATCATGTCAAGACGGCGAGCTCTTTCAACCAGTTCATCTAATCGGAGAACAAGTTGTTCATCGTGAGAGAGAGGAACCAGTACTATTGGAATTACTACATCATCTGTTGAAGTGAGTGAAAACTCAACAGGTGTTTCTATGTAACCTGCAGCTCGAACTACACCCTCATAGTGGCTTCGTGGCAGACCAATCATAACAACTCCAGATGTGTCAGACTCAAGAGTCAATACACCAAGCTCTAACTCAGCACCTACTACTGGTTTTCCAGCTTCATTATGGATGTGAAACTTAACATTGCAAAGAGAATCATCTGAAATGACAGGTGTAATTGTTCGACGTTTACGCTTTCGTATCTTCGTTTCTGGAATTGCTGATAGAAGGTTTTCAAGCTCTTGTACAAGAGTCCGTTTTATCAGAGCATCTCCAAGAAGGGCATTTGCACCACTCCGGACAAGTTCTCTTGCTTTTAGATTAGCCAGTAGATTATGGTCTTGTGAAGCGTCTCGGATGAATTTTCTTAATGTTACATCATTACTTGTTCGATCTTCAATTAGAGAAGACAATGCATCAATAGAGCGAGAGGGAGACTCGAACAAATCTACAAAATCCCGTCTCCTGCTTACACGTTCTCCATTTGTATGCAGATGGGATAATGGATAGACTTCAATGTGTAGTTGATCTTTTTTCGAGAATCCAGCAATGAAGAAAGGAATCAAGATTACTGATTTCTCTGTATCTTTCTCATCAAGTCTAACTGGAATTAGCATATCTGTTAGAGCACTATGCTGGTTTCTAATCTGATTTATAGCAGTCTTTGATTCTGCTGCTAGTTCATCACGACCAACCAAGAGATCCTGCGATGTATCTGCCAAATTGGATACTATCCCTGATTGGCGCTTTTGGTCGCGTGTAAGAGCAGACGTGCGAGCAGCTAAAAGTTTGTCAAGTTCTTTTAATTTGGATTTCTTATCAGGAGCCTTACCCGCAGAAACCTTGACTCTCTCTGATTCGAGATCTTCAATCTGTTTCTCCAAAGATTCAACACGCAAATCTAGTCTTGACAGAACAGGAGTAGCCTTAGCTTTTTGAGTTCCTACAAGTGCTTCAATCTTAGGTTGAATGTTCTCAACAAGTTCAACGAACTCTTCTTCAATTGTGCTCAGAGTAACTGATGTATCTTGAAGAATCTTGATGGATCTATCAAACTCAGACTTGTTTATGACTCCTGTTAGCACGATAGAGAATTCTTCGAATGTTGCACTTGAAGGTCGATCTAGGAGTCGTGCAACACCACGGGCGGTTAGTCCTGCAAATAATCCAACAATGGTTGTTGAGGGAGAATCGAGTACCCTCTTAATCTCATCTCGAGTTCCATTTAGACACTTCAAGAGACCCTCAGGGGAATCCGCGTTTTGAACCTGTTCTTGTATTTTCTGTAGTTTTGGTGATTTCATCTCAAGAATGGTTTCTGAAGTGAGACCAAGTTGCTCAACCAGAAAATACCTATTCAATTCAGTAGATGGTACAATTACAACTGGTAAATAGCTCTTGAGGATAAACTCGAGGTTCCTTCCATCACGGCGCTCCATTGCACGAAGAACCATCGCAGCTACAACATAATCTTCAGGGACAGCTTGCTCCATCGGTTGACCACCTGCCAGCTGAAGCCTTCTTGTAGCTGTAACTGGAACAATGAGGTTGCGGCGGTTTAAATCCATGGCAAGTTCCCTTCATGTTGAAGTCATGGGAATGCTTTTCATACTTTCTTATCTGACATCCTTAAGCGCGTACTGTGTATTGGTGTACAATAATGACGAGAAACACTCCAGAAATACTTCCATATTGTCAACACTGTGGAAGTTACAAGGGAGTCGGGTCTTGCAAGAATCCAAAATGTGATGAAACTAAACGGGTAGAGATTGGATCTGTAGGGAACCAATCAAGCAAGTGTGCTGTCTGCTCTAGAGAAGGAGAACATTCATGCTCTAGATGTGGTGTTCATTATTGCAACAAACATGCAATAGGAAAAGAAGAAAGCAAACTCATCAGTATCGAACAGCACCTCGGTACTTGTGTGGTATGTGGAAAAGTTATCTGTGAACAGTGTTGGATTTTCAATAACAAGGGTGCTGTAACATGTTTCGTTCACTCAGAGTCCAAAAATGACCTATAGAAAGCAAAATTAATCCATTTTCTACGGGTGGTTACATAAGGGTCAAACCTTTATGGGGTAAAGCTGATTTCCAGAATGGGGCGTCACATGCCAGAGTCAACGTTCATAGTTCAATTAGATGATTTCCACGGGTTTGTAGTTAAAGAGCGCTATCCTTCATCACTGACATTGAATGAGAAAGTCCTGAATCTCATTTTTTATGAACACCAGAAGGAGAAGAAGGAAGAACTAAACTATTCTGAAATCGAGGGTATGAGAATAGTATCATACAGGTCTGCACTCTATCCAGGCTGGATGGTTTGTTCGGTATTGAAACAAGATGAAGATTTCGAGCAATTACGTAGCAATCTAACCGGATCTGGAAGATTGATACTAGCATTGATTACAGTTGATCCAGAATCATTCTCATTAGAAGAAATATTGGAGAAAGGTAGTGTTCTGAAGGACTTGTCAGAAGAACAAAAACTTGCCGAGGTTTATATTACTCCGTCATCAGCTCTGTTGCTAGAAAGAATGCAAGCAGAGGGCATTGAGAAGGCTGCTAAATTATCAATCTGGTTGAGAACCCAAGTACAGAATGATGAGATTGATTTACGAGAAGCAATGGCACCCCTTATGGAGTCAGGCATAGTAAAAGTGGAGCTTCTCGGAAAAACCTCAGAAACTGTCTTCCTTGTAAAAGATATCTTTGGATATCGAGAACCCCCTGTAGATTCAATTTTGAAGACAAAGGAAACTATACCATCAATTGCTGAGAAGTATGGAGAGTTCTTGGCGGATTTCTTCTCACCACCTCCACCAAATAAGGGATATAATCCTACATTACCAGTTGATGATCCCAATTCGCCCATACTTGAAGATAGAGAGAAAATATCACGAATCCTTGCTGAGAAGCTTCAGTATAGAGTGTTGATATCACTAAGGGAGCAACCTCTAACAATTGCAGACATTTCTCAGAAGACCGCACTACCAGAATCTGTGGTGAGAAAATTACTATTCTCATTAGAGGCGAATAAAGTTGCAATCAGATTTGAAGAAGAGAATCTCTGGGGGCTTCTAACCAACCCCAGAATTGAATCATTCATGCCTGAATACATTTTACCGATCATAGCTAAGAAGCTATCAGAGAAAGAAATATCATCAGAAGCAGCACGGCGACATTTGGAACTTCTAATGCAAACGTGGAGTGAAGTAAAATGATTCGTGGTGTCTACGTCCTTGGTGAACAGGGAAACATGATTTATTCCAAAGAGTATGCCAAGAGCGACTCAAAGGCAAGCATGGTAGAATTTCTGGTCAATCTTACACACTTTCTGAAGACTGTGGATTTAGAAGAAAAAACAGAATATATGAACGCAGCAATTGCACGTATCTTCTATGCTCAAAGAAGCACCTTCACATTTATGTTTGTAGCAGACAAAGCCGACGATGCAAATCAAATCGAGGAGAAAATGGGCGATCTTGTAGAGTCATTCATGAGGGATTATGCGAATTTAGCCACTGCAAACCAGGCTCTTGATGGATTTGATGATAAGGTAGATGAAATTGCAGTCACGATGGTGAAGGTTGCCATTTTAGGTTTCGCAGGAGTTGGTAAAACAACTACGCTTCATCTTCTTCGTGGAGAAACCATACCACTCGTTCATGACCCAACTATTGGTGTATCAATCAAGAAATTGCCAGATGAAATAAACAACGCAAACATTGTACTTTGGGATCTGGCAGGGCAATCTCGATTCAGTATCCTCTGGGCTAAGATGATTGCTAATGCTCAGGTTGTCATCATTGTCACGGATAGCACACTTGAGAATGTTCTCAGAAGTAAGAAATTGGTTACACTGGTTAAAGATGAAGTTCCTGATGCAAAGGTCATCGGGATTGCAAACAAGCAGGATCTACCAACTGCGCTTACACCAGAACGTGTTGGACAGATTCTGGGAATTCCAACTTACGAGCTTGTTGCCATTGATATATCCTATCGAGATCGTCTGATACAGATTATTAGAAGAGCAATTCTTGAAGGTAAGGCAGATGCAAAAGCAGCATAATGCGAGTATCCTTCCAGAATCAATCCTTATCTATCTTCAAAACATAGTATATGTGTAGAAGTCAAATCTTCAATGCAAAATTGTGGTAAATACTATGACTGAGGACGAAAACAATATTGTTGAGATAAAGTGTATTTTCTGTGAGAAAGAACTTGAACAAAACGAAATGGTGCGCTTTCGAGGAGCGATATCATGCAGAGAATGTGCAGAGAAACAGAAACCCCCTTCCAATCTGATAACTAAACCGTTTTTATACTTGGCAGGAGTTGGTTGCCTAGTTGGAATGGTGACTATTCTTTACTTTGTAATTCATGGTTATCTATTAACACCGATCTATCAATTTGATTACATCCAACCCATAGTCCCATATTATACTGGCATGATCATTACTTTAGTTCTTTTTTCAGTAGGCCTTTATGCTATCAATCGTATTCATCTCCATGTAGCAGGAATCATTGGAGTGTTAACAGCTCTTGTTGCAGCATCAGTTAGTGCTTTAGCAATGTTGGACTTTGTTACAACTGGACCGTACTACATAGTTGAGTCTACTACATATATCAAGACTCTAACCTTCTATCCTAATGTTATAGCTGCATACACCATATTTGCATTAGTAGCAGGACTATCAATTCTTTTGCACATGGCAAATATCAAAACAGAAAACATTCCAATCGCCTCTGCAGCGCTTCTTCTGTTATCATCTGCCTTGGTTATGACTTCTTGGACTTTGTTGTACGCAAGTTTACTTCATATCTTAACATATGCAGTAACTTTTGTCTTCTTTGTCACGAGAAAGCAAATATTTGAAGAAGAACCAATCAAACCTCTTTGATAAAAATAAAGACAATTTCGTGAAATTAACAATTTAGTGCATCAAGGCAAAGGTTAAGAACCAACAAGAAGAACTTTCGTTTAACAGGCGCACATAGGTGATTATAATCATGTCTTTCGATTTAAGCGCAATGATGGAGAAACTTAAAGAAATCGAAGGTTTCGCTGAGAATGTATCTGAGACTAAAATACTCGCAGATACTCTTGCTGAAAACTTCGCCAAGAT
>JABCTV010000156.1 GCA_018238205.1 Candidatus Thorarchaeota archaeon | reverse complement strand
ATTACAAGATTGAAAAGAAACAGCTACCTCGGATTACAGCGATTGATCCTGCAGTCAAAGTATTAGGTGCAGTACCCGGTCACGTTGTTAGAATTGAGCGTGAGAGTTTGACTTCAGGTTCTACGTATTACTACAGATTCGTGACCTAAATCAGGCAACTTTGACCGTTTTTTAATCCATTCGGCAATGTTTATATCAAACACACTCGGACGACACTCTGAATAGGTGTTTTTTATATTGGATGAAATTGAGATTCCACGCATTGTAGAGAAGACCCGAGCTCTTCTTGCTCTAAGAGGTTTTGGCACATACGAGCTGCTCGAATATGAAGATCGATATGTCATGCATCCACAAGGTACGTTAGCCGATGTATCTGTCAAGTATGTTATTTGGATTCTCAAAGAAGAACGAGTTGTTGGTGTAGCTATCGTACGTGATTTATTCAAAGAGATGGAAGAAACTGAATCACAGCGAGGAATGCTTGTCGGAGGAAATAGATTCACTCCTGCCGCAAAGAAATATTCAAAGGCATCCCGGATTGAACTGGTTGAAGGTCATTATGCTTCTTTTGACCTGTTTGATCATAATCTCGTACCTCCCCATATAATAGCAGAGCAATCCGAGGTTGACCTTGTTCTTGATCATTATAAAATAATAAAGACTCAATTACCTCGTATTTACACAAGTGACGCAGCTGCTAAGGTTTTGGGTGCACGAGTCGGTCAAATCATTCGAATTGAGAGAGAGAGTGAAACAGCTGGAAGTACTTTCTACTATCGCTTAGTTATCGATTCCTAACTTCTCCTAGAACACTATAAGACCCATTTGCATCGCTACAATGAACATCACTACGCAAGAGATCAAAGGTAGTGTGACGTTGTCTGTACCTTTTGGACTGACAAGTTCAACAAGCGTGGCTACTAATGCACCAATGAAAGCTAGTAGAATCAAGTTCACATAGCCTGCACCAGGAGTGAAAATTGGTGTTGCTAAACTGAAAATACCAAACCACCAGAATGCAATAACTGCACCAAGGAATCCAAACACAAAGAGGGCAAGACTCCCTTGAAGGCTCCTCTTAGAACCGAAGATTACTCTGGTGTGATTTGCGCCATACTTCATACCAATCGGTGCACTCATACCGTCACCAAACATCATGATTTGAATTGCAGCCCCAGCTACGAAGAAGATACCTGCATTTCCTGTAAATGTGAAAATCACAGTCAAGATTGTTATCGATACTGCATACCAAAATGGGCCGCGGACACTTCCATGCTCGAGGTCCTCTGGTCGAGCCATTGCCTCAAAGAATCGCCCGAAACGCTCTGTATTGGCCATACCCAACATAATAACAAACAATAGGGCTACGATTGATGCGACCCATGGATGGGGGAAAAATGGGAGAGTCCAGATAGCTGCTCCTGCAAAGAGATGAACTATCTTTCTTGAAATGTCTGGACTGAGATTCATCTTTCTTCTTGCGACATCTCCAATCGTAAGGACGACCACTGCATAGATTACAGCAATAAAGAAGACGATGATATCTTCAAACACAATAGTGAATTCAACTTGCAAGATAGTTACACTCCATCGTTTCGGCAATGTAAACCTAGGAATATATCTATCGGCTGAGTTGAGATTACGTTTCTACGATATTTGATGGTAGTCCTGTTTCTTCTTCAAGACTCTGAATTGCTTTTCTCACTAGCTCCGTAATATCCTTCAGATTTTCGCCTCTTGCAGAGATCCATACTTTCAGAGACTTTGTTGTACCATAGGTCTTGGGCATCGATTTTACATATACACCTGGATGCTTCTTCATCACAACATCAATTGCTGGGGCAAAAGTGGATTCATCATGCATTCCAAACTCTACTACTTGCTCGTAGAATTTTTGTACCACTCTGTCACTAATCCAAGGGATAATTGAATCTTCAAAGATGAACTTCAGTTCACTTGGCACTCCTGGCAACGAGAAGATAGTTGAATTACCTGCCTGCAGTCTGATACCAGGAGCTCCTCCAACTCTGTTGTCCAAAGGAATAGCACCTTTTGGAATTCTCGCCATCTTAATCCTAGCTTCAGTCAAGTCCGGAGATTGGACAATTCCTTTCTCGTACAGGGTTTTGTATTGTCTTTCAACAATAGCCAACGCTTCTGTATTTTGAGAAACCTCTAGTCCTAGTGCAATTGCAATCGCTTTCAACGTCATATCATCATGAGTAGGTCCGAGCCCCCCTGAAGTGATGATAACATCACAGGCTTCCATTACAAACGTTAGTGCTTTGCCAATTTCCTCAATCTCATCCCTGATTGACACTAGTCTCTCGATCTGCAATCCCAAGGCAACAAGTCGGATTTCCATCCAATTAGAATTTGTGTCAAGAACAAGTCCATCTAAGACCTCATTACCTATAGCAAGTATTCCCACTGTTTTGATCTTTGAATTCATCGGATTCCACTCTTATCTTACTTGTTTCAAGGATTCAATTCAGAATCTAGCATCTCTGATAATATTTGCAGTCGCTGAAGACGTTCTTCAGCAATCACCTTTCCATTCTCAGTAACAACACAACGAGCAATATCTGCAGCTAAAGGTAGAAATTCTCGCAGTTTATTGGCTATGTCCTTTAGACCTTGTCCTGGAGTTATTCTAACACCATTAAGGACATATTGGAGTAGACCCACAATTCCCAATTTGACTATCTTATCTGCTTCCCAGAGAATCTGAGCTTCAATTGGTTTGAGAGGTTCTTTGATGGTTAGTCCTACGTGTTTTCGGATGACATCTGAAACCTGAATTACTATTTCAGGGTCTATACCTTCTTCTGGAAGAATATGTTCTGCAAGCTCCGCACTCGCAACTCCGTGATGTTGTGCAGGAATCCCGCCAATTCCAGGTTTTGCAAGATCATGTAACCAAGCTGCTAGTATAACTACATCCACATTTGCATCAGTTCCAGATGCAATATACTTTGCAAGATTGACCACTTCTTCAATGTGATCGAATCTATAGTTGTACAATGGGACCACTTGCTTTTTGGAAGCCGTTCTCCATTCCTCAATTGCTGCCTTTCTTGTTGAAACTTCAACGATCTTTTTCAAATTCTTCTCAGTGTTCTCATTCATCTTGGGTCAGCATAAATTCACAATATCGGTGTACTTATGAATTGTATCAATTGATTTTGGTATAGAGTCTTAGCGTATTCTCAAGTACGATTTCACGAATCTCTTCCTCTTCCCTTCGGAGAATAGATGCAATCTCCTTCAGAGCAATCGGCAGATTAGCAGGAACATTCCTGGCTCCTTTATCTGGACCAAGGACTGGACTATCAGTTTCTATGAGTATTCGTTCGATATGAACTGCTTTTACCAATTTTCTCTTTTGAGGTGACCTAACTACTGATGGTGGAATTGAGAAGTAGAATCCAAGGTCTCGTGATGCAGTCCTTGCTAGACTTGATTTTCCGTCAAAAGCATGCATATGTACATCGCTTGCATCACAGGATTTGAGTACCTCCAGAGCTTTTCTTCCTGCAGAGCGTGAGTGAACCTGTATCGGAAGTTCAAATTCTTTGGCAAGTGCAATCAAGCTTCTAAAACAAGACTCTTGGAGTTCTCGCTCCTTGTGATCTCTAATCAAGTAATGATCAAGACCTGATTCACCAATCGCTACTAATCTTTCTTTGTTAGATCTGATCCACTCAATTGCAAGTTCACATTCACTGAACTGCGTTGGATCAAGACCCACTGAAGCAAATACATTTGAGTGAGCTTCGGCGATCTCGCAGCCTTTATTCCAGAGTTGCTTATCTATTGCTGATGTGATGATACTGATTCCCAGGTCTCGTGCATCTTCAATCACAGACTCACGATCCAAGTCAAATGCTTCATTCTCAAGATGACAGTGGGTATCGATCATTCCTGAATCTTTAGACAGTACAAACACAACCTTATCTTGTGATAGTTTTTCAAGTCTTGATATCAAACCAATCTGGATAGTTGGGAACACCTCTCTCATCGAAATCGTAATGCCAAAATACCATCCCGTCTTCTCCAGCTGATTTGACGAATTCAGCTTCTTCGAATATCCGCTCGATTGCTTCATTCCTATCAGTCTTTACATACTTGCCAACTAAAGTAGTTGCATCTAGTTTCTTTGCTTCATTCATCATATACGTGAGAAAAGTCTGTTCAACAGTCTTTCCCATTGCTCTACAGGAAAATGTTAGGATATCCATTGTCCATTTGTTACCCTCACGATGAATCAGCGAAACCCCAATTAGACCATACTCTCCATATTTGTCATCGAGATTGACAATGTAGATATTATAGTCATCAGAGCGGTAGAAGTCAAGTATCTCTTCCTTGGTATATCTCACTGTTGTCGCATTCAGTTGATTGGTCCTAAGAATAAGTTCGGTCACCCGACCAAGATTCTCTGGTTTGGTTTCTCGCATCCAGAGCTGCATCTCACAAGCCTGAAGAAAGGACTTTTTGTCAAAGAACTGTTTTTCGACACTTTCTCTCTGGGATTGTTGTGAATACATCATTGCCCTCTTCGAGCTCTCTTCAGTTAGCTTTCCAACAGGTTCGAATTCCAATCGATTCAGCGCATGAAGAATTTCTGTGTCAGGTAACACCAATACTTGAGGAAGGAATGTTGATATCTGATCTCGTTCATAGGGATTATCGTCGAAGAATGCCAGTGAATCAATGCCAATATTGAGTTCCTGAGCAATCTCCTGAAGGTTTTGGGTTTTATCATTCCAATTTACTTTCTTGATTGTAAACAATTTGGAGCTTTCTCCAAGTATCTCATCAATCATTGGAACTAATGTACTATCGTTCTTACTTGAGATGGCCAAGATGATTCCACGTTTTGTGAGTAACTCTAAAGATTTCAATCGATTTGGATGGAGGTTAACTCCTTCAACGCCATCATCTCGCAGGATGCCATCCCACAGAGTGTTATCTAAATCAATAACCGCGCACTTGACCCGTCTACCATGACCAGTGATTACCTTAAGATGTTCGATAAGATCTTTTGCTACAGTGACTGCACCATCTTGTGTAAGGTGTTCGTAGATTCCATCAGCATCACTCTCGCGTATCTGATTTCCAACCCCTGCAGATAGAAACGCTTCATCGATGGACAAGAGGTATAGGTCTTCTTCCTGTTTGCTCATCCCCATGTATAACAAGTCTAGGCGTTTGAGAAACTCCCGTAGACTATAGGCATTACTGAGATGTTTGTAGTCAAATCTTCCATGTGCTGGTCTGATAGCAAGGGGATAATTCATGATTACAAACACTGCTGATAATTTCTCTCGAGCGATTTTGATGCCATTGAGTATCCTGTCTTTTGCTTGACCAAGTTGCTCCTCTTGTTTTGCAAAATCTGTCGCACCATGTTGAATGTCAAAGATATAATTTCGAATATCTTGCACATCGCTGACAATAACGATACTTGGGTTGAAAGAGTATAGGCCCCCTTTTTCATCACTAAACGCGAGAAAAGGATTCGAGGGTTCATTGTGATCAAATGTAAGATAACACTGAGCACCGTTTGCTTCAAGGTACTCTTTCATAAATGATAATTCACAACCTCCAACAAATCCAATCTTTAACGATGATAAGAATTCGATATCCGCATTGGACATCTTCTTTGAAGTTGGTGGTGCTGCTGCTCTCTTCGTTTCTTCTGTTAGTCTTCTGATAATATAATTACGATATTTCTTATCTCTGAGCATTTTTCTTGCAATGTTCATTATTCTTTGGACTTGCATTTTCTTCACCAATAAAGGTAGATTATATTACCACCAATCGGGATGAATCAAAATCTGGATAATCTGTCCCGGTTTAGCTTCATGTATTCTCTCAAGGAGGTGTTTTCTTTCTTTGTTTCTTAAACGCTTCCCACCGGCATCACTTAGGTACATATCTGACTTCATATCGTATGCTGATGAAATTTGAAGAGCAGACTTATCGACATCTTCCCAGATATCTCGATTCTTATACCCTTTCTGACCATGAGCTGCAACTACGCTTATCGGAGTAATCTCTCTTAGTTTTTGAATCTCATTTTCAAAGATTTCTATTGCTGTTTCTTTGTCACCCTTGGCGACACTGAGTGTTTCATAATGGAGGCCAATTTCAAAACCTTCGTCAGCTAGTTTCCTGATAATAGGAATTGCCTGTTCAAAGGTGTATCTTTCCGCATGTAATCTAAAGAAGTATGTAGAAGATACTCCCAATTCTTTTTCAATTGCAGCCATCTTCAATGTTCGCGAAAGAGAGATATCGACGTCATGGCGGATGAACAAATTCACTTTAGTTTGATCAATTTGTCCTTCTGCATAATCATAAAACGAATGAATTGAAAATTCTTCTAATATTGTTTTTTCAAGGAATTTCCTATATTGCTGCATTGAGTAATCTGAAATCCATATTGTTGAAAAATAGATTTGTATCAAACAGAGAACTACAGCGATTGGTATCAGTACTAGTGTTAGAGTGATGGGTTGCGAAAAGTAAACTGCCAATGAGAAAAGAATCCCAGATAATAATGAAAGAATGGGGAAATAACGAAGAAGGTCCCTCAACTGTGTAGCGTATCGATACTGTTTCTTCAAGGAGAATCCAACAAAACAAAAGATTGCCAAGGATACTCCTATGATGGATGCATAA
>JABCTV010000155.1 GCA_018238205.1 Candidatus Thorarchaeota archaeon | reverse complement strand
CTTCGATTACATAGATTATCTGCCTTTCAGGATGTTTGTGTATGCGTGTGGGAACATCACTATTGCTCTTCACAATTCTAATACCTGCTTGGATATTCTCATCAATTACGTCATATACATCTACAGACCCAACTTTTCCGTCAATGCTCTTCTGTACTATTTCGGATTCGTGAATCTTCTTCATAGAGAGTTCTTCCTACACAAACGAACAAGTAAAAGCTCTTATCAGGTCTATGGAAGATACAAATTTCATGACACCAATTAGCTCATTTCTTACAGATAAGAAAGTTGGAGTCATTGGGTTTAATGCCAGACCCATCGCTGCTTCGTTAAGGAGAGCTGGTGCAGAATCGTATGTTTCAGATTATTGGGGAGATTCAGATCTGAAAGAGGTTTCCACAGATTGCATCGCAGTCCTCACCCCAGTTCCGGGTATAAGACAACGGCAACCACTTGACATACCATTACATCTCTTACTAATTGAGAATTTCTCAATTCTTACAGAAGGTATGGAGTTGGATTACATAATGGTAGGAAGTGGATTTGATGACAATATAGAAGCATTAATTCCATTGCATGAAAGCGGTTTGTTGGTTGGATCAGAACCCACTCACATGAGAAATTCTCGCAACTTTTCATTGTTATCAAATTTAATGTCTGATGAATTACTGAATATACCTTATCGTCAAGATATTCATTCTGGTGAAGAGTTGTTACAGAAATCAGCGGAAATTGATTTTCCTTTTTTGATTCGACCCTCACATTCAGGAGGGGGAAGTGGAATTAATTATGTCCATCGACAAGAAGATTTGGTCAGGATAATTAATAGACTATCAATAGTAGACGAACAACTTCATCTAATACTTCAACAGCACATTCGTGGAAAAGACCTCAGTTGCAGTGTACTTTCTACAGGAACTGAAGCACGAGCCGTTTCCGTGCAAGGTCAGTTAATTGGATTACCATCTGCTGGTAGAAATTGCGATTTTGTGTATTGTGGAAATATTTACCCTTCTGGTTTGGACTCAATAACTGAACAGAAAATCATGGATGTTTCTGAAAATCTGTCTATAGAGCTAGGACTGAAAGGGTCTATTGGGTTTGATTTTGTGGTGGATGAATCAAATGTGATTTGGCTTATGGAAGTTAATCCTCGCATTCAGGGTACATTAGAGATGATTGAAATTGCAGGAAATATATCGATTACAGAACAACACATTCGAGCTGCAAATAATGACCTGATTGAAGAGATCCCCCCATTGAGCCCTTCAGTAAAGATGATTGTCTATTCAAGAAGAGCTGGTTGCATAACCAGTCTATCATCGTTTCCTAACACTTTCGATAAATCTCCTATAGGAGTATTAGTGAATAAAGGCGATCCTATTTGTACGGTCATCAATTCGGGTGAAACCCGCCTAGAATGCTATCTAAAAACACATGAAACTGCTTCCGATATTCAGAGAAGCATTGTTTCAATAAATGATGAATAAAAATGAGAAGCCTCATCTGTTCCCCAAAGTTTAATCAGCATTGATGTATGTTTAACAGTTACTTGAGGTGAGGTTCTTGCGTACATGTGATAAATGTGGAAAGGCAAATCAACCAACTCGTAAATTCTGTATACGATGTGGTGGATCTCTTCTGAAAAAATCTAAAGCTACTCCAGCACCTACTCCAGCTCCAGTAGCTCAAGCTCCAGTAGTAGAAACACCAGTTGCACCTCAACCAGCTGTACCTCAACCAGCTGCACCTGCTAAGACTGATGACAAATGGGTAAAACCAAGTGAAGTTTCACGTGATCGAGTTAGGGTAGCAGGAGGAACGAAGCAACTGTCTGAGTTGGATAAAGCGAGAGCCGCCTTTGCAAAAGCTGAATCTGTAGGAATAGATGAGCCTGAGGGTTCTGGTGTGATAGAAACTAGAATGCTTCGTGCGAGTGAAGTTAGAGAATTACTTGAAGGACCAGGAATGATGAGTACTGGAGAAGAAGTTCCTCAACCTACCATGATGGAGGGCAGTGAACCACTACCACCAGAAGCGGCCGAAATGATGACTCCCAGTATGCCCACTTCATCACAAATTGAAGAAAGCATACTTGGTTCAAAATCCGCCTTCATAGAAAAAGATCCAGAGCCTGAAGCACCACCAATGCAACCTGAACCTCAGGTTTCTTCCGCAATTACGACTGGATTCAATTCATCAAAATATGAAGAAGAAGCTGCTGTTCCAACTGGAACTGAAGAAGAAGCAGTAACAGGTTTTGCAGCTCAAACACCTCCGGTTACAGAAGTTCCAGCAGCTCCCCAGGCAACCGCGGCAGTTGAAGACCTTGACCTTGTCATTGCCTGTCCTGATTGTGGTAAAGTAATCAACGTTGATATGTTTGAATATCCAAGAGAGGTCTATAGCGCAATGGCTGCTGCTCGCATTAAACAAACGCGATTCTTCATTGTGCAAGGAAAAGGTCATGAAGCATTACGTATTGTTAGATTGGCTCATGCGCTCTATACTAAAGCAGGGGATAACTATGGCTTGGATGAAGTCAAGAAGATTATTGAAACCCTTGCAAAGAAGCATTAGGCTGCTAACCATAGGTCCAAGAATTTCTTACGCTCTTCCTTGAAACATAGTGGATCTGTACATCGCATCAAAAACCGTTGGTCATAGCCATTCTCCTTGAGTGCTGAGAATATTGGTGCGAATTCTATTGAACCGTCACCAATAGGAAGATGTTTGTCATAGTCTATAGCCATCTCCCGTAATTCATCTTGATTGAATTCATTCATTTTTTTACTGCTAAGAACTTCTTCAAATGCCTCGCATGCATTGTTATCATGAACATTTACCATCTCAATATTGGCGCAGTAGTTTTGTATATGCCCAATTGCTCGGTTCTGTACAGCCAATAGTTGCCCGTGACCAATATCAAGATTGATTTTAAGATCTGGAAACTCGTCAAAGATAAGCATCATTTCGGTATAATAGAAACCCAGTGTTTCTACAGCTAGAGTGACACCTGATTCTTTTGCAGCATCATAAACAAGAGGAAGAGCTTGCAAAAATGTATCAATCTCCTCATCACTATAGAGAAGGGCAGATAGTGGTGGATGAAATACAGCTAATTCGGCATCAATCATCTGGGCCAAGTCTACGTAGGGTAAAATATCTTGGCTCAAGTCAACAGGCCGCCAATTATCATTGCAGGGAAGATGAAGTGTGCAAGGAATACCCTCCTTGTTCATTGCATTCTTAGCTTCCTTGAATCTCATTCTTCTGTTTAATTGTATTCTGAGCTCGATGAAATCAGCTGAATTTTCTATCCCCTGAATGACCTGTTCATTTGTACGCGCAAATGTTCCTATCTGCATTATGTCCACACTTACTAGTCAGTAGAAATTATCTTGCTTTTTTACTTTTGGTCATGTTTGCGGATTTCTCTGTTCTATTGGCGATAATGTTATTAGATGATTGGCGCATTCTTCAGCAATAGCGCTCATGTATGGAGTGTATTGACCCTGCAAGAAACTGCTTCATATCTATTCAAAATCGTTTTTCTCGGTGAAGGTGCTGTAGGAAAAACATCCTTAGTAGGCCGCTTTGTATATGACTCATTTGAGGGAGACTATCTTGCGACTATTGGAACGGACATTCATCTGAAAATGGTTCAAGTGGATGATGTTTTGGTCAAATTAGTTATTTGGGATATTGCAGGTCAAGACAACTTTGCTCAATTGAGAAAAGCCTACTACATGAACGCGAGCGGTGCTTTCTATATTTTTGATACAAGCAGGGCAGAAACAATTGAACGTGTTGATGAATGGATCAATGCGCTTTACGCAGTAACTGGTGAGATTCCTCTAATCATCTGTGAAAATAAGACTGATTTAGAAAGTGCAATTTCTCAAGAAATCAAAGATAAAATCTCCAAGAAACTCAATGTCAAGATGATTAAGACAAGTGCAAAAGAAAATACTAATGTTGAAGAAGCATTCCGTGAAATGACAGAGGAGATTCTGGCAAGAGCTCGTGATAAAAGTAAGAAGACCATGTGAGCATAAAGGAGTGGGGTGAATGTCTAACAA
Source organism: Candidatus Thorarchaeota archaeon (assembly GCA_018238205.1). GTDB lineage: Archaea > Asgardarchaeota > Thorarchaeia > Thorarchaeales > Thorarchaeaceae > SMTZ1-45. Next base: position 2,639 of record JABCTV010000155.1, on the reverse strand, counting down.
CGACCCGGACTTTGTTCATAAGATAGTGTTACTAGGCGATAGTGGTGTTGGGAAAACTTCTCTAGTGCAACGTTATGTCTATGATAGTCTTAGTCCGGATGTCGGTCGAACTATTGGAGCGGTACTTCACGTTAAGAAAATTGAATTCAATGATGTGGTCCATAAACAAGTAATTTGGGATCTTGGTGGTCAAGAATCATTTTCTGAGTTACGAGAACAATATTGTGCGAATTCGTCTGCTGCACTATTTGTATTTGATAGAACTCGATTAGAAACCTTTCAAAATATTGATGAATGGCTTACTGCACTGTATTCATCAGCTGGTAAAATCCCTGTTATTGCTGTTGAGAATAAGATTGATCTGGAGTCTGTGATAACTTCTGAACAGATCAAAGGTATGCTTGAAGCCCGTGAGTTGATACATTTACAGACAAGTGCAGTTGAGAATACAAATGTTGATTCTGCATTTAGAGAACTAATGCAAATAATTGTGTCTGAACGAAGCAAGAAGGAGTAGTTTCTAGATATCGATTTCCAGGTCACTGATATCATCTACACCTTTGTAAGCAAAACCTAGTTTCTTTCGTTCACCACTTACTAAGAATACAGCTGACTCTGCAATTGTGATTGCCTGATCTGCGGCTCTTTCAAAATACCGACCAACTATCACGTATAGCATAGCTATGTAACTTATGTCCCGACGACTGTTCAAGTAGGTAGCAATCTCTTGGAACATCTCTGTTGCTTCATTATCACTTTGCGCTTCGAGTTTCTCTAGTTCACTGATCTCGTTTAGGTCCTCTTCAATTACAGCGCGGACACTAACACCTAGCGCGGTAATAGCGATTTCTGAAAGGTAAGGAAGGGTCACAAGTTCCTTGAAGTGGTCCAATCCTTCGCTTAGAGTTACTATTTCCATTATTTTGTAGGCGAATCGTCCTACTATATGAAGGCTACCAGAAGTATGAATGTAAGCAATTAATCGTCTAAGGTCAATGTTTTGTGGTTGAAATTCTGCGATAGCACCAAATGCCATATCCTCTATAGTGTGATGAAGATTTTCGATATCGGCCGACGTTTCCATGGCTTGTTCTGCCCGATTACTATCAAAGTCTTCAAAGACCTTAATTGATTGTCCGAGTGTAGCTATGACCATCTCGTGCAATTTGTTAAGGTGAGAGATGAGTTCCTCAAGGACTGGTTCTAATTTGGAGTTCATATTGGCACCACCGGACAAAGTAAGTTCATTCTCGCAGATTAAGGTCTTCCTGTTTGATTTTCAGTGAGGGGCATGACTTGATTTTCCTTTGTATGCTAGACCTAATTGAGTACGCTCTCCTTTCACCATGAACACTGCTCGTTCAGCAATTGAAAAAGCATGATCTGCAGCTCTCTCACAATATCTACCAACAATTACGTAGTACATTGCCATCGTTTCAATATCTTTTCTCTTGCGAAGGAACTCAGCAATCTCTTCAAACATCTCAGAAGTCTCTTTATCGCTTTCTGCTTCAAGCTTTTCCAATTCATCTATTCCTGAGAGGTCTTTATCCAGAATACCTTTCATCGCGATGTCAATAGTTCGCTTTGCCAAGTCTGCAAGATGAGGAAGTGAGATGAGTTCTTTGAAGTGTTCCATTCCCTCGCAGAGTCGTACTATGTGAGCAATCTTGTAGGCATACCTTCCAACTCTATAGAGATGGTGAGAAACTTGAAGGTATGTCGCAAGTTCTCGGAGATCTTTCGCAACAGGTTGCCTTCTTGCAATGGTTTCGAAAACGTTCTCTTCAATACTTCGTGCCCTTTCTTCAATCTCTCTAGATTTCTTGCGAACCTCTGCTGCAAGTTCTTGGTCGAGACCTTTGAATGCCTGCATAGATTCAATGAATGCAGATGTTGACATATCTGTGAGGACTCTAGCCTTTTTGTTTATTTCATTCAGATAATATTCCATTTGACGTGACATTGCGTTTCACCTAACCTATACGACCAGTAATGAATGCCTCGGTTCTCTCATCTTTTGGAGCCTCGAGAATCTTCTTTGTTTCATCGAATTCCACTAGATCTCCTAGATACAGAAATGCTGCATAGTCTGAAACCCGAAATGCTTGCTGAACATTGTGCGTTACAAGAATTATCGTATAATCCTTCTTCAGTTCAACAATAAGTTCTTCAATTTTCGCAGCGCTTATGGGATCCAAAGCTGAAACGGGTTCGTCTGCTAGTAAAACGGGTGGATCCACAGAGAGTGCACGTGCGATACATAGACGCTGCTGCTGGCCTCCAGACAAATTTGTTCCAGGATCGTCTAGGTCATCTTTCACTTCATCCCAGAGAGCAGCCTTTCGCAATGAGATCTCCACGATCTTCTCCAGTTCATCTTCATCACTAACCCCATGAAGTTTTGGACCATAAGCAATATTGTCTCTTATAGACATAGGAAATGGATTTGGTTTTTGAAACACCATTCCGATATTCTTGCGTAAATCATAGACACTAGAACCAATTCCATAGATGTCTTGGCCGCGAAACTTCACTAACCCAGTTCTTCTGAAACTCGGAACCAAATCATTCAGTCTGTTTAACGTCCGAAGGAGGGTACTTTTGCCGCAGCCCGACGGTCCCATGATGGCAGTAAC
>JABCTV010000033.1 GCA_018238205.1 Candidatus Thorarchaeota archaeon | reverse complement strand
GAGCTTCAAAATCGCGGTATTTCTTCCACTGTGCTCCTGCTGCTACACCTACTATTAGAAGAAGAGAAATGAGGAACACTGCAAAGTTCTGGTAAGCATCAAAACTGTCTGCAAAGAACCAGAACCATACTGTAAGAATAATAACCCAGGCAAAGGTTACGCCTATTGAGAACCAACTCTCGGGTCCTTCACCTCTCTTGCGAGCCCATGGTAACCACATTGCTAGAAGAATTCCACAGAATATTGCTAATGATAGAAGAACAGCAGCAACATTCTGGTTTGCAGAATAACTATTTGCAAAGTGCCACAACCAAATGACAAGGATTGCAATCCAAGCCCAGAACAGACCAATTGATATCTTTGGTTTCCGGCCTATTTCGACTACGCTATTGACTTCAATCTCCATTTTTCCAAACCAAGGAGAAATCACAATGATCATCATCAATAGGAATGAGGCTAGTATGATTGCAACATTTTGGTAGAACGTTATAGCATAAACAGTGTTGGAGAAATCATTTGCAAATGGAAGCCATAGCACAATGAACAGCAACCAGCCAGTTCCACCAACCGCACTAATTCGAGCACCCCATCCTTCTCCCTCTGAGGGAACCCAGAGTACAATATTCAATACTCCAACAATAAGCAACGATGCGAGTCCGATACCTATGTTCTCATAGAATCCAAATCCAGAAGCAAAGAAGACAATCCAGATTATTAGAAACGCCAACCATGCGATTCCACTTACTGCACTAGCCTTTGGTTTCCTGCCTTCATGAGCTGGAACCCAGATGAGTGTATTCACAGCTCCAATAGCCAAGAGCGCCACGAATATCACTGTAATGTTTTCGACAAGTCCGTTTGCACCTGCATAAAAGAATAGCCAGAAAATTGTAAAAGCCATCCAAAGAATAAAACTGATCAGAGTTCCATATTCTTTGCCAGAAGTCTTTCTTTTGAGAGATTTCCTTCTTCTTCTACTCTTAATTTCAATATCAATATCAAAATCCTCCTCTTCAACATCCTCGGATGTTTCTTCTGAAGGAAATTCATTATCATCAATAGGTTTCATTATTTCAAACCTCATCTAACGCGTTAAGCCATATGCGTTAGTTTTCTAATTCTATGCTCTCTACTTTCTATATAAAGCAGGGCCACATAATGGGGTCACAATATGTGACTACCTTTGAATCCTTTCATTAATAACAATCGTTAAATATCTTGTGGAAACTATGTAAACAACCATGAATTATGAGGAATGAAGAAATGGCAGATGAAAAGATGACTATGGATGAATTCCACAAGAAAGTCGCAATCAGTACTAATAATGGAATTTGGGCAATTCTAGATAATGATTCTCCATCCTCACAGGAGCTAGAAGATGCACTACGCATGGCTCATACTGCTAGATACCACTGGAGTAAAGTTGGTACTACTGTTAATGCAGTACGAGCTGAGTACATGCTAGCTAGAGTCTATACACACATGAAAAAATCTGAACCCGCCCTGGCCCATGCAAGCCGAGGTCTAGAACTTGCAAAAGAAGCAGAGAAGACTGATGACAAATGGAAGGATTGGGACTTGCCTTTCATTTACGAGGCACTTGCAAGAGCTCATGCTATTGCTGGGAACAAGAGTGAATGTAAGAAATACAAAGGCCTTGCGCAAAAAACTACTGATGTTGTTGAGGGAGAAGAAGACAAGAAGATCTGTCAAGGAGAGCTTGACAAGGTTACCTGCTAGTTCAAGTTTAGGACCAAATTGCTACATTCTATGAAAAACTAGGTCAGTGTCTTCCTGAAGAAAATCTCTCCAATCCCACCCTCATTCAAACCCGAAATTATTCCACATTCTTCGAATCCTATTGCTCGATGCCATGCTTGAGGCTCAGGCTCATTAGCTTGGGAAGAACTCATCAGTTTATCATGACCATGAGCGCGAAGATGATCTTCCAAATAGTCAATCATCTTACGACCAATTCCTGCGTTTCGATGCTCATCAATTACGAAAATCAAACCAATATAGGGAGTTGTAGACCACAAGAACTCCAAACGAATATAACCAATGAGTTGGCCATCTATCTCCACAACTATAATCTCATTATTCACAATCTTATTTCGAATAATTTTCTCAGTCACATGACCATCTTCAACAACGCACCATTCAAGATCCTCAGGACCTGCAAAACGAACTAGAGCTCTTTCGTGTATACCCATAACAATACGCGTCCCAGCTTGCTGCACTGCAGAACTTACTCAAGAAACTTGCGTATTGAAATTGTTAGAATAAACCTTAAGGGTTCACATAGAAAATTGTATCAATGAGTAACCTTCAGAGGAATATAAAGATTGAAGACTATTGAATTTGATAGTGAATTTAGTGAAACGGTCCTGAATTTTCTGATTAGGAACTATAGCAAGGTGTTGAGTAAACGCTGGAATTCTGGGAAGAATACAGTAGCTGTTTTTGTACATGAGGAATATGTAAAGAGAACAGGCAGTGACCAGACGATTACTATTGTATTCGAACCATCAGGAGTCATTAGAAGGAGTCGAATCACGGTGATTGGAAGTGGAGGAGGTAAAGGTATCATGAGCATGGATTGGGGGTCTGAATCAGCAGCAGAAGATACTCTAATTAAGAGAATCAAGGAAATTACTTCGTCGAGGTACTAATCTCTAAAGTCTTTGTTTTCATATTCTTCTGGATTCGCATCGAATGTCTGTTTGCAATATGGAGCACAGAAGAAGTACCGCTTGTCTTGGTAGTCACTGTAAAGCTCCGCAGTTGCAGTATCGACGTCCATCTTACAAATTGGATCAATTGCTATTGCAGGTGTAGCTTCTGTTAGTGTTGATTCAGTATCACGATATTTCTCAGGATCTTCTTCGAATGTGTCTTTGCAATACTGAGCACAGAAGTAGTATCGTTTATCTTCAAAATCTGTGAAGAGTTCTGCAGTAGCAATATCAACCTTCATTTTACAGATAGGATCAACTGCCACGTCACCCTCAAGAAATGCAGCTGGAGGAGTTACTGTTTTTTCTACGTCTATACTATGTGGTTTGAATCTATTCAAAGTCAGCGCATTTGTAACCACGCTAACACTGGATAACGCCATCGCAAGACCAGCAAATTGAGGTTGAAGATAAAGACCAAATGAAGGGTATAACAGTCCTGCAGCAATTGGCAACAGAATGATGTTGTAGATTAGTGCCCAGAAGAAGCCTTGCTTGATTTTTGTCATCGTTCTCTTTCCAAGCTGAATTCCGGTTACAACATCCATCAAGTCATCCTTCACAAGTACAATATCACCGGATTCAACAGACACATCCGTTCCTGAACCCAATGCAATACCTACATCGGCCTGAGCCAGCGCAATCGCATCATTGACACCATCGCCAGCCATCCCAACAATCCTTCCTTGAGCTTGCAAGTTTTTGATTTGCTTTGCTTTCTCATCAGGGAGAACTTCTGCAAGCACATTATCAATACCGACACTGTGTGCAATTGTCTTTGCAGTCACTTCTTTGTCTCCGGTTATCATCCAGACTTCAATGCCCATATCTTTGAGAGTTCTTACAGCTTGGGCTGAACTAGCCTTCAGCTCATCAGCAATTGCTAATATTGCCAGTTGGTCACCCCCAATAGAGGCATAGACTACAGTTTTCCCTTGCTGTTGTAACATAAGTGAATGATCTGCATTTTCCGTAAAACTTACTCCATGGTCAGACATGAATTGCTCATTGCCAACATGGATTGTCTTTCCATCTACTACTGAACTAACTCCCTTACCAGTTGTGTATGTGAAGTCCGTTGATGATGGAATATCAATACCCTTCTCCTTGGTATAATACACAACAGCCTCAGCCAAGGGGTGTTCACTATTCTTTTCGACTGCAGCAATTAAGCGGAGAGCTTCCTCTTCATTGACCTTGCCAGTTACAAGGATATCAGTTACTGTAGGTCGACCAATAGTGAGTGTTCCGGTCTTATCGAATACAATTGTATCAACAACGGGTATAGTTTCCAAAGATTCGCCCGTTTTAATGAGAACTCCGTACTGTGCCCCTTTACCTATACCTACCATAATTGCAGTAGGAGTGGCAAGACCAAGAGCACACGGACAAGCTGCAACTAAGACAGCAATTGAGAAGTTCAATGCTAATGTCCAGCTGACATTCATTACGAATACCCAGAAGAGATACGTGGCTACTGCTATGACCAGAACAACCGGGGTGAACACTCCAGCGATTGCATCAGCTTTTCGTTGAATTGGAGGTTTGTTCGTCTGCGCTTCTTCTACCATTTTCACAATCTGAGAAAGTACAGTATCCTGGCCAACCTTCATAGCTCTAACTCTGAGGACACCATTCTTGTTCACGGTACCACCAATGACTGAATCACCAACATTCTTTGCGACTGGTAATGCTTCTCCAGTTATCATCGACTCATCAACCGATGATCTTCCTTCAAGAACCGTACCATCAACAGGCACCCTATCACCGGGTCGGATCAATACTATATCATCTACTTCAACATCTACAATAGGGAGGGTCATTTCTTCTCCATCCCTGATGACTGTCGCAACTTTAGCTTGAAGGTCCATTAGGCCGCGGATCGCCTTAGATGTTCGTCCCTTTGCCACTGATTCAAGTGTACGTCCTAGAAGGATGAAAGTGATCAATAGAACAGATGCATCATAAAATGGAGCATATCCGACTAGAACAAAAGTGGTTGCTACAGAGTAAGAGTATGCAGCAGTTGTACCTAGCATAACTAGAGTATCCATGTTTGTCTTGAAATGCCTCAACCCTCGTAGTGCAGCTTTATAGAATGGGTATCCACCAATAAACTGGACAGGAGTAGAGAGCAAAAACATGAGGAGCATTCGCATTTCTTCAGCAGGAATGAGTGCATCAAGAACACCAAAATGAAGAAGTACTACAGGTGTACTGAGAATCAGAGAGAATGTGAGAAGAATTGAGTAGTATCTAATTTCCTGCTTGCGTGCCAGAGATTCCCTATCCCCGCCGGTACCCTCTGAAGCTTCAATTTCAAATCCGAGTTCTTTGAGCGATTTTCGAATAATCTTGAAAGTGACTAGATCATCATCATAATCCAATAGCAGTCGCTTCGAGTCTGGAAATGTCTTAGTTGAAATCACTCCGGGTATTATGTTCAATGAATCTGTTATCTGAAACCAATTGACTTCTGTTGGTTCTCCGGAAATTGTTAGAGTCATTGTTGATCTTCTTGCTCGATAGCCTGTAGTTTCTACAGCTTTCTCCAAGTCAACACGATTTACATAATCAGGATTGTATTCAACAACCGCTTTTTCATCCAGAAGACTTACTGTGGCTTTAATAACACCGTCTTGAGAGAGCAGAGTTTTCTCGATGGAGGCTACACATGAGGCACAGTGCATACCCTCAATCTTCATGGATAACCTTGTCTTCTGGCGGTCAGCTTCCTGATTCATACTATTCACTCGGATAGTTTTTAACGATTGTTAATTATCGTGATTGAGCTCTAATAACCATTGTGATTGGGACTGATAAAATGAGATAGAATTCTCTTAACCCATGAAGTGCGCGCTTTCTTTCTCACCTGCAACTTCAGACATCATTCGTAGCAATTCAGTGAAAGTATCTTGGATACCAGAACCAGTCCGAGCTGAGGTTTCGCGATATATAGCAGGTACACCTAACTTCTCAATGAAGTACTTGGTGAATTCTTCCCCTTCTTCAGTGGTGACATATTTGGATTTGTCATTGGTGAAACGCAAATCAATCTTGTTTGCAATGATTACAGTGGGTGGAAGTGGTCCCATATTCTTGAAAGCCTCGACTAGCCATTTACTCGCGTTGTCAAAAGAATCGCGATCAGTTACAGAGTAGACGAGACATATCCCGTTACATCCAGAATAGTAATGACCCCGCACCTTTTCGAATGTAGGTTGTCCGGCCAGATCCCAAATAATAAATTTCACAATTTCCTTATCGAAAATAACGCGTTTAGTTGCCAGATCAACACCAATTGTGGCTATGTGCCCCTCTGTGAAATCCTCACCAAGATAATTGCGGCGAATGCTTGTTTTTCCTACGGCACCATCTCCTATGAGAACGGCCTTCATGATTTTGCTACCGTCGTCTTGGTCTTTCATGGTGCTAATCTCCACTCAACCCGAACTAACGGGCCTTCATTACTTGTGTAAAGGAACCGTTCCTCCCAATATGGTTCCCTGTATTACTACGCTGTAAGGGCGCAAATAAGGTTAATGCTTTTCCGCTCCGAGCTTTGATATAATTGCGGTTCGGTGCATCCTCATTCAGAAATCAATGACCGGATGAGTTTTGTCAATTTTCTAGGGCGGACTTTAGAAATTGCGATAGATTCGCAGTTGTGGAATTTCGCAAACTCCACGATACCACGTTTCAATCGTTCCAACCCATCGGAGGATTGTAGCTCCTTTGATTCAAGATAGAGTGCTTTGATTTCTAAGAGACGCTCCTTTCGATGGATCTTAGCATCCAAGCGGCCCGCCAGTTCACTCTTATCAAGAATTGGAAGCACGAAATACCCGTAGATCCTATCAGGTGCAGGCACATAACATTCAATCTTGTAGTCAAAATCCCAGATGCGTTTTGGAAATGCTCGTTCCCGTAAGATGTTATCAAAGGGGGTAAGTAGCTTAACGGGGGCTATTTCATCCGGAGTGCTATTTGATTGCACTTTCTCTGAATTGCTTGAAAGAACAAAGTAACGTTCATTTAGACCTTTTACTGTGACTTCCTCAAGATGCCCATCTTTCACTCTTTGATCGAGATAAGATTCAATTTGATCTTGCCTACCTTTCCAAATCTTCTGAGAAGGAAGTTTGTTGTGATATGTTCGAATATCATCATAACAACCAATGCCAAGTGAACCGAGTGATGTGTCCACAACGAAATCTGTCGCATCTTCATCTGACATTGGTTCAGAATCAATATGGGCGGGCAACACACGCTCAGTAAGGTCGTAGTATTTCTGGAATCCTTTTCTGTAAGCAACCATCAGTTTTCCCATAGTGTAGAGATATTCCAATGCACGCTTCTCAACTTTCCAATCCCACCAACCGGTCGATTCGGGATTCTTTTCACCAATTGAAGCACTGCTTGTTATACCATTCTTCTTCACGTGCCGATATACTTGTTCGATTGTGTCTTTATGCCCTATGGCCCATTTCTTATCACGAGGGCTAGGATAGAACTTCCTTCGCCAAGCATAGAATGGATAAGTTTCTATGGGCATCATACACATGGCATGAGACCAATATTCAAACAGAACACCTTTCTTCTCATAGTCCCAGATAGACCCATCCTCATACCTGGAAAATCGATTGAAAGTAATAAGATTGTGACTTCGCGATACCACAGAGATTGTATCAATTTGTATATTATGGATTCGCCGTGCAACATCTAGAACTGATTTGCAAGGTTTACTAGTTCTGAGACCCTGTGCATCCAATATGACATTGCGCGCATCTTTCAAAGAAATCTCAATCATAGCAACCCACTCAGAAAGGTCCTCCTGATAATAACGTCTCTATTGATTAGGTGTGATAGACAACTACAACTGTTGAAATCAGATGAAGACATGTCCAGAATCAACCTTCTCTTTCAGTTTTTCCACCATCGTCATCTTCATTTTTCTTGAGAGATCTCGAGTGGAAGTATATGCTTCTTCAAGACGGCGTAGAGTATCTAGAAACGGCTTTTTTCCATTCAGCGAGTTATTGGATTAAGCCCTTGCAACGTTATCCCAACTCGCCTTCTAGTTTCCTTCTTATTTTCTCTTTTATCTTTTAACACTAAACGAATTCCTGCATCTTCAGCTAAGAAATTGAACCGCTATGAAAACTACGTAGGACCCTGACCTAATCTCAAAAGTTGTAGAAGAACTGCAAGTATCAGGAAGATAAGACCAATCAATACGATGGCAATATCATGACTCTTACTTTTGATTCGACGTCGCTTTAGAGCTAGCTTGGCACTTGCCATCACATGAAAGATGATTGAAATGATTAGGAATATGTCATAACGTTGATGTTGTGAAAATGGAATCAAATTAACCAAAATAATCTCGTAATATGAAATACCTGAAAGAATCACTAACCCTGCAAAGATGAGAATTAGCCATTTTGTAATCTGTTGAGTAATTCTTAGCCAGTGCAGTCGAGGATTTTTCAATAATCTAAAACTACTGATTTTGATGTATCTCAATGTATAGAGAACATGAAATAATAGCAAGAGGATGAAACCCCATTCAAAGATTAAATGAAACGAAGTCACATGTGTAGAATCAGGAGTCCAGTTGCGTGCAATCGCATATCCAAGTATAATTGTTATGAGCGAAAATACAACAAGCGCCCATGAAATAATTCTGTGAATTTGAATTCGTTGTCGTACTATTTTAAATCCCGCCTTGCTATCAGTAAACATCGCTGTCGAATCAGAGGTCGTTAAAGTGGTTGTGGTTGTCGTTTAAATTAAATTAGTATAGGAACAAAGATATTCATAAATACCCAATATTTCTCCGCGTCATTGTAAAGAAGAAGGCATAACCCTTGAACGAACACAGAGAGAGAACATATTGTGGTGTTGTAGCTAGATATCATTTCCATGATGTTAGATGGTTTGGAATCTTTGGTTTTGCTCCGATGATTGTTGGAGTAGTGGGCATGATTGGTTCGTCAGTCAGCTATTTTGGGCTGAGTTTTGATATTGGAACATTCCTCGGATTGAGTCCATTCATCCTGACTGAGAGCATATTGATGATCCCAGTCATCTTCATTATTAGTATGCTCTTCTTTGCTGGAGGACTTGAGTGGTATGTTCTATGCCGACACTGTCCTTGTTATGAATACTCAGGAAAAGAACATGGGAAAGAGAATCGCTTCTATTGTCTGGGTAATTGGGGTAGTCCCAAGTTGTTCAAATACAAGCCAGGTCACATCAGTAAGGGTGGACAAGCAACTTTCCTCTTCTTTGCAGTTTTCTATGTTCTATCTCCAGCATTCTATTTGATTGATAGGTGGGAATTCTTCGTCATCCAATTAGTCATGGCGCTTGTATTCTTTGTTACCCTACGTCATTGGGGATGTTCTCAATGTCCCAATTTTGGTTGTGTTCTAAACACTGTACCAGAAGAGAAGCGTATTGAATTCCTAGAAGCATTAGAGAAAGGAGAAGTCTACTGAGGAATTGGAGCTAATAATCCATCATCTCCTTTATATTAATCCCAGTACAAGACAATAGTAGAAGTGCTCCTAGAGGCTTTAATTGAGGGGATGAATATCGAGTGTCTGAGAATACAGATTTAGCCAATGACATCAGAGTCATTTATGACCGATTGCAGATGGAAGAAGTATTTCATAAACCATCCGAATCAATTAGTGTGATATATCAGAAAAGGATACACCGAGATGACATAGGAGTGATTCACAAAGTCCAAGAATCAAATATCATACTCAATATTTATGCAATGAATAATGATGAAGCAATTGAGGTTTCTGCAGCATTCTTTGCTAATATGCGTTTGAAGATTGCACATCCATTTGGGACAAGACATGGTCCATTGCTCTACGTCTTGCCTATCATTCACATGATTGTTTCTTTGACAGCCATTATCATTGGTTGGGCATTACTAAGTCATGAGTATTTGTATTATTTGGGAGTAATTGCTGTTGTGACACTACCTCTACTCATCTATTGGATAGCGATTTCATTTACTACACGAAGAGAGATTCTCAAGAAGAATTTGGAGCTTACTGGTAAGTTTGAGAATTCTGAAGATATTGATGAAGCGGTATCATGGCTCAGAGCGAAACAGCATACCCGAAGCTATTGGTTCAAACGTATCATCTTCTACGAATTGTACTATATTCCTATATCCATACTTCTGTTTCTTCTATACAATTCTTAGTAGTATTGATGATACTGGGAGAATACCTTAGATTTTCTTAGAACCCTCTCTAATCACTAGCTTGGTCATTTTGTGACGATGATTTTCAATATACTCTCGAACAAGGTCAGGTTCCCGTTTACTCAGTTCTCGCAGAACCCATCCCGCAGCCTTACCAACGAAAAATTCTTTGTCGGAAATGTGATGAGTAACTACTTTCAATATCTTATCGGCGTATTCAGGTTTGTACTGCTTCTTCAAACATAAATGTAGATACGGTAAGAATGAGCATCTTCGTCTCCAGAAGTTGTCTGAAGTTCGCCATGATTTTAGTACAACCTCAACCTTAAGGTCTCGAAGAATAAGACTTCCAATAGTTGGTGAACTTAACGGATCAGTAATCGCCCATGTGTCAGCATCATCTATCCAATTATCAGCAATTTCCAAGGCTTTGTCAACTGAGCCGTTCTTAGCATATTCTTTCAACACATCAATAGCTGCTAAACGGGTTTCAAAAGTTTCAATCTTCCATAGCTCGGCCATGAGGTCCGGTATTTCTTCTATTTCTAATCCTTTAATACTAGTCTTTACTATGCGATGGATTTTTGGAAGTTCCACTCCAATGAAATCGAGAGATGATGTCTTCAGATAACCAGCAATCTTCTCTTTACGTTCTGCTGTGCCAATTGCTTGAAGCTCAGAATGAATTTGCTTGGAGAGCTGAGTTACCATAATTATTGAACAAACAATTAGAATATATTTGTGCTTACTTTATTATCCAAGCTCCTAATTGAGAAAAGAAAAATGCGAGGAAGTGTTCTTCAAGCACGTTCCCAACCAATGTCCATATATTGACCTTTATTTTGTTCGCTGATGTTCAGAATCAAGGCTGTGTATTTACGATGGTCAAGCAAGAAACAATGTTGGACTTAGAATTCAGGAGTTGGCTTCTAGACCAACCTGAAGGCGAAACGCTGTTGAGATGCTATCAATGCGGACGATGTACCAGCGCTTGTCCGGTTGCTGAGATTGAACCATCCTTCAATCCGAGGTTGTTTCTTCAGAAGATACTAATTGGTGACAAATCGGTGGCCGAAAATCAATTGGTTTGGAATTGTCTTACATGTGAACAGTGTGAGGTCCGATGCCCAGAGCATGTTAAGATCCCTCACATTCTCATTCTAGCCAAGGTCCGAGGACTCATGGCGGGCAACGTACCACTAGCAGCTCTTGACCGAGCCAGAACAATAATCTCGGAAGGGCGAAGCTTGCCTGTCAGCTCTCCGATGCTCAAAACTAGAACCAAAATGGGTCTTCCTGACCTCGGGACACCTTCGATGGATCAGATTGTTGCTATGTTAGCAGATATCGGTATTGTTGGAAAACTAGAAACTGTGAAGTCAGTCTACGGAGGCGCTGAAGATGAGTAAGCCCCGAACTTACACTTACTTCCCAGGTTGCATGATCCCGTATCGGCTTCCTCATTTTGAGTTGACAGCACGGGAAGTTCTCAAGAAGTTTAATGTTGAATTGGAAACGCATTCTGAACATTCGTGTTGTCCTGAACCGACTACTTTCACTGGAGTAGACTTTGAAGCATGGGTAACCATCGCGGCAAGAAATGTTGCTGTGAGTGAATCCACTGGAAATGAAACAGTAGCTTTGTGCAGTGGTTGTTTTCACACTTTAGCAGTTGCTAATCACATGGTTCAGGAAGATGAAGAACTCAAAAAGAGAATTAACAAGAGACTCAAGAAATCCGGACTTGAAATAACCGGGAAACATACCATCAAGAATATTCTTCATGTTCTTCACAAAGACATTGGTTTGGATGTCATCAAGAAACAAGTCACAAATCCACTCACGTCACTCAAGATTGCGCCACATTATGGATGCCATCTTGTAAGACCATTAGAAGCGACCCACATGGATCATGCTGAGAATCCTCAGTGGATGGACGATGTCATCAGAACAACCGGAGCGGAAATAGCAGAAGTCGAGGATAAAATGGCTTGCTGCGGTGCTCCTATAATGCCATCTGGCGAGGACAAAGCCTTGACAATCACAGCATCCAGATTGGACCAGATTAAAGCATCAGGTGCAGACGTTATTGTGGTAGTTTGTCCTACATGCTACACTCAACTTGAAACACAGCAGGCAAAAGTAGCAGACAAATTCGAAACGGAGTACAATATACCTGTATTGTACTTGGGCGAGCTGCTTGCATTTTCAATGGGGATGACTGATATCGTCACTGCAAATCAGCGGCGGTTCCACCGTGTCAAACTTGGAGCATTGCTTGAGAAAATCGGAGGTACACCATAATGACAAAGACTGCTGTTGTTATTGGAGCGGGATTGGCTGGAATTCAGGTTGCTCAGCAACTTACAGATTTGGGAATAATGGTTCATTTGATTGAGAAAGAATCCATTATCGGAGGACTCTCAACTCACCTAGGACGCGTTTTCCCGACAGGCGATTGTGCTCTTTGCTTAGATGCCAGTACAGAAATTTTTGATGGTCAGCATCGAAGATGTCAGTATAGAGGTCTAGTAACTGAGAAGAAGAATCTCAAACTTCACACTCTATCAGAGATAAAATCAATCAGTGAAGTAGATGGAAATTTCAAGATATCAATCAAGTCACAACCTCGACATGTTGACCTTGATCGTTGTGTTGTTTGTCTAGAGTGCATTGAAGTCTGTGATGTTAACACACCCGATGAATATGGTATTAGAGGAGGAACTCGAAAAGCAATCTTCCGCCCTATACCTCAAGGTGTTCCCTTAGCTCCACTTATTGACATGGAGCATTGTACGAAATGCGGAAAGTGTGTAGATATTTGCAAAGTCAACGCCATAGATCTTGAAGAAAAAGAAAGCACTAAGACAATCAAAGCTGATGCGCTCATATTAGCAACTGGCGTAGAAGAAAAAATTCCTCTGGATTTCCCCGGATACGAGTATAGAACTTCTGATGATATCATCACTCATGCAGAGCTTGCGAGATTACTAGACCCGGCTGGCAGCACGAATGGTCAGGTTACCACTTCATCAGGTAATACTGTTTCAGAAGTGACCATGGTGCTTTGTGTCGGCAGCAGAGACCTAGATGCCGCTGAATACTGTTCTCAAGCCTGTTGTACTTACAGCTTAAAGCATGCTGATATGCTCCGTGATCTGGGAATTGATGTCACCATTTGCTACATGGATTTGCGAGTGCCTAAGTCAAGTGAACACTATCTAACGCTTGCAAGAGAGAAGGGTGTCAAATTTCTAAGAGGCAAACCTGACAGTGTGGTTGTAAGAAACGGTAAGCCCATGACAATTGTTGAAGACACGCAGTCCCAAAAACGAATGGAGATAGAATCGGACCTCGTTGTGCTTGCATCACCACTCGCCCCCCTTGCAGAACAGAATGATGCGCTTAGTGAATTCATAGGCGAGTATGGATTTATTTCAAGATTAGCTAAGGAAGGACGTGTTTATGCTTGTGGTACCGCTACAGGACCCACAGACATACCTACTAGTATCGCGGAGGCTAATGCCATCGCGCTACAAGTGTATACAGATTTGGAGGGCGGTGTTTAGATGAAGAAACTATTCCTATGTACCTGCAATAAGACACTCAATAAGTGGATTGATTTTGCACGCATTGAGAAGGAGATGGGTAGTACTTTCGACGCTATCCACATTCATGATGCACTCTGTCTAGAAGAAGGACTCACATTTCTTGACTCGGAGGTTTCTGCGGAAGACTCTGTAGTAATTGGTGCCTGTACGTCTCAAATCATCGGCGCACCAATATCAAAGCGGCTCAAGTGTGAACATATTTCATATGTACCTCTCAGAGAGCAAGTTGCGTGGGTTCACAAGGATGACCAAAAGGGTGCCTCAAGCAAGGCTTCAGTTTTACTTCATGATGCTGCGATTCAAGTTGGATACATGGACTCACAGACAGTAGTGGATACCGAGATTGAGAAGAAGGTTCTAATCATTGGCGGTTGTATTGCAGGCCTTAAGGCAGCAAGTGACCTCCTTCAGCTGGGAGTAGAAGTAATACTACTTGAGCCATCTGAATGGAGTAGCAAAAGCTATGAAGAAATGAATCAGTTCATGGCTGAAAGTAGTAACCTCAAAGATACTATCCGCGACTTGGTTTTGTCCTCGAAAAAAGCAAAGACGATCCGTGGAAAAATAACAGAACTTAGTGGTAATGCTGGCTTGTATCAAATATCATTGAAGCATGATTCTGGAAAAGAAGAGAGTAACCTTGTCGGTTCGATTATCGTTGCAACTAACGCTGAGCATTCTCCACCCCCCATTGCGAAAATGAGTCGTCATGGAAAGTCAGACCGAACTCTATTGATTACAGAATTACCAACTCTTATTGCAAAGCAAGCGGCGAAGGATACAAAGACCATTTTCGTGGCTGTAGATCCATCGCATCAACTTAGTACTGTTGAAGGGAGCTATCTTCTTCGAACAGTTGCTCAAGCAGCAGAGAAAGGCAACACCGTTATTCTAGCTCATTCTGACATAAGCACAAAGGATGAGAACCTATACAGAGCTGCTAGAAAAGCAGGTGTCATCTTTGTGAGAGGATCATTGGAGAAAGTAAAAGACTCGAAGAAGGGTATGGTGTGCCGCCTGGAGAACACTCTGGAGTCTCAAGTCAGAGAGTTTACCGTAGATTACTTGGTGCTTCAAACACAACTCAAACCTTCGCGTATTACTGGACAACTTTCTAATGTACTTGGTTTGGAGTTAGATCAGAATGGTTTCATTAAGACCCGTTACTCGAAGATGAAACCTGTTCAGACTTCAAAACGCGGAATTTTCATTGCTGGCAGTGCAAAAACACCCATGAATCTGATTGATGCTTTAGCATCAGCTTCCAATGCGGCCTTAGAGGTATTCAAAAATATACTTGCAAAAGGCAAACGTAAAGGTTGGATTCCTGTTGTTGACGAGGATCAATGTGATGTTTGTGAAGCATGCATAGAGGCCTGTCCAAATGACGCATTGAGGTTAGTGAATGAAAAAATTACGCACATCCCAATGCACTGTGAATTCTGTGGTATTTGTGTATCTGCATGTCCCACACGAGCAATTGAGTTTCAATCGCACAGCAGAGAGAGCTGGTTAGTTAGACTTGAAACAATCTCTAAGAATCACAATAGGCTTGAGGGTAAGAAACCATTCTCACTAGTTTATGCATGTAGTGAATGTGCAAATGCCTCGATTGATCAAGCTGGTTTTACAGGGAAGGGATACCCAACAGGCAATTACGTAATTCAATTCCCATGTGCTGGGATGGTATCACCAATAGAGATTCTGAAAGGCCTAGCAGAGGGAGCAGAACAAGTCATAGTTGCTCATTGTCCACCAGGTGGTTGCCACCATCAAACAGGAGACCACTTGGCGCAGCTTGTTGTGAAGTTCACGCAAGACATGTTAACAAGTATCGGTCAAGATCCCAATCGCGTAAAAGCGACGCACATGATTGCAGCGTTACCAAACAAGATGCAGGAGGAGGTGGCCCACCGTGGATAAGCGAATTAAACTGCTGGATTCAATCCGGGCTATAGCTGTTAAGACACCTACTAATGATGTAGAAGTTCCAGAATCCGTTGTAGGCTTCGGAACAATCGAATACAAAGCGCAGACATGCAGTGCCTGTAAGAAGTGCATCCTTGCCTGTGAACCTGCAGCACTGGACATTGAACAGACTCTGAATATGCCTGATTACTTGGAAGCATCTATTCCCGCGGACGGTTTCAGGTCGAAGAATCGAGAGACCCTTGTAAACTTATTACAGAATCTTAAACAAGATAGTGACACTGGAGAAGTGCAGGCCATATCTGTGCCTGCTGGACTTCCAGGTTATGGTTCAATAGCTTGGAGTGCAGAACAGTGTATCGCTTGCAACAAATGTATTGAAGCATGTCCTGAAGACTGTCTCACCCTTGAGAAAACATACAAACTACCTGAGATAATTGGAACTATTGAATCCCCTCCACCGGTTACTACACCGAAGGATTGGGAACCATTCATCATATGCTTTGTTTGCTGGGAGTGCTCACATGCAGCTGCAGATCTTGCAGGTTTAATGCACTTACATTACCCTGCAACAATCAGAACAGTTCGACTTCCATGCAGTGGAGCACTTGAGCCAGGCCATATAATGACTGCTCTGGAGAATGGAGCAGACGGTGTTTTAGTTACAGGTTGTCTGTTATCAGAGTGTCACTACGGCGGAGATAGTCCGAAAGCTGGTAACTTCATGCAATATGATTTCGTTAAGTTCTGGTCTGATATTTTCGAAGAGATTGGTATAGGCGGTCGGCTCTACATCGATTTTGCATCAGCTGCGATGGGTATCAAATTTGCAGAGATTGTAGAGGATTTCACCGAGAAACTATACAAACTTGGACCTAGTCCAATTCCTAAGAAGCCGGAGGTGCAGGAATAAATGCCAAAGAAAAGTAGTAAAAAGAAGCCAGATGATCGCATTGGAGTCTTCGTTTGTTCATGCGGTTCAAACATTGGAGGCGTTGTTGATGTTGACAAACTTGCTCAGGACTTCGAAGACTATCCTGGTGTGGTTTATTCAACATGGAATATGTTCACGTGCTCAACAGAAGGACAGGTCAGAATTGCAGACACGATCGAAGAGCAAAACCTTACTGGCGTAGTGATTGCATCTTGTACACCGAAACTACACGAAGAACTATTTCGTGATATCATCGAGGAGAAAGGTCTCAATCGATTCAGATTAGCACAGGCTAATATCCGAGAACATGTTACATGGGTACATGGCGACAAACCCGAGAAAGCTCAGAAACTTTCATACGAACTCATCGCAGGTGCGATAGAGCGAGCCAAGCTACTCGAAGATATTGGATTTGAAGATTACCCCGTAGAGAAGAATGCAATGGTTGTGGGTGCTGGAATTGCTGGTATCCAGACAGCCTTGGATTTGGCAGAGAAAGGTATTCATGTTTCTCTGATTGAGCGAAATGTGTCTATTGGGGGTTACATGGCTAAACTGGAGAAGACCTTCCCGACACTCGATTGTTCAATGTGCATCCTTTCTCCAAAACTAAATGCTGTTGGTAGAAACAAGAACATAGACATCTACACCTGTACTGAAGTTGCGGACGTTGAGAGGGATTACGGTAACTTCAAGGTCAAGCTGACTAAAAATCCGCGATACATTGACCTTGACAAATGCAACGATTGTGGTGAATGTCTCAAAGTCTGCCCAGTTCTTACACCTAAGCATCACGATCTTGGTATGTCGCAACGCACTGCTATCTACAAGCCATTTCCACAGGCAGTACCTGGTGCAGTATCAATTGAAAAGCTAGGTCATGCTGCATGTAAAATTACATGTCCTGCACATGTGAGTTGTCAGGGTTTTATCACCCTCACAAAAGAAGGCAAGTACAAAGAGGCTCTCAAACTAGTTAGAGATGCAATACCTTTCCCTGGTGCCCTTGGTCGCGTTTGTCCAGCACTTTGCGAAGATGAATGTGAGAGAGGTACGTTTGACAAGAGTGTGAGCATCAGAAATGTTCACAGGTGGCTTCATGACCATGAACTCGAAACTGGAGAAATAGCAACTGTTGAAAATGTAATTGACAAGAAAGAGAAGGTGGCAGTGATTGGTGCGGGACCTGCAGGAATCGCATGTGCACTATACTTGGCAAGAGAGGGTTACCCTGTTACAGTCTTTGAAGAGCGAGCAGAAGCAGGTGGATTACTCAGATGGGGTATTCCTAAACATCGCCTCCCTCGTGATATTATCAAATCAGAGATAGAGCATGTTGAACAACATGGTGTAAAGATTATCACTGGAAAGCGAATAGAAACCTTAGACGCACTCAGAAAACAAGGATATAGCGCAATCTTCCTCGGAACGGGGGCCTATGTCAGTGCAAAGTTAAGGTTAGCGGGCGAAGATGCTGAAGGTGTCTACCATGCACTTGATTTCCTATATCAGGTGAATAGTGACCAGAAAGTGAAACTTGGCAAAAAGGTCGCAATCATAGGTGGTGGCAATTCAGCCATTGACTCAGCCCGTGTTGCTCTCCGTTTGGGAGCAGATGTTACATTAATTTACCGAAGGTCCAGAGCCGAGATGCCCGCTATCAAGAGCGAAGTTGATGATGCAGTGAAAGAAGGCGTGAAGCTTAAACTTCTTGCATCACCTGTCGAAGTACTAGTTTCAGGTGGGTCTGTTTCTGGAATCAAGTGTCTAAAAATGAAGCTTGGAGAACCTGATGCGTCTGGACGAAGAAGGCCAGTCCCAATACCAGGCTCTGAATTCGACTTGGATGTTGATAACATCATAATAGCTATTGGTCAATCAGTAGCACCAGACGGACCTCATTCAGAACTCGAATTATCAAGATGGGGTACTGTTGAAGTAGATTCGCTTACAATGCAGACAAGCATGAAAGACGTATTCGCAGGTGGTGACCTAGTTACTGGGCCAGGTCTCGCAGTAGAGGCTGTTGGTGCAGGGCACGAAGCTGCTAAATCGATAGATCTATTCCTTAGAGGTCTTGATCTCCAAGGAACCCGTGCAAAGAAGCAACCAAGAGCTCCTACACCAGAACTTGACATAGCAGACCTACCAGGTGGTTCACGTGCAAAGATGAAGACCTTACCTGCCAAGTCAAGAGCCAGCAATTTCGAAGAAGTTGAGCTTGGCTTTAGTGAGAAGATTGCAGTTAAGGAATCTGAACGTTGTTTGGGTTGTGCAATCTGTTGTGAATGCAAATTGTGCGTTGATGTTTGTGACAAGGATGCTATCGATCATGATATGGTAGAAGAAGAAGTTGAGATTACGGTCGGGGCGATTATCGCAGCTACCGGATTTCAAGAAATAAGTATGGAGGAGTTACCAGAATACGGTGGTGGCAAATTCAAGAGAGTAATCACTGGTGGTCAATATGGACGATTATTGAGCCTAGTTGGTCCCACTGCAGGGAAAGTATTAGTCCCTCCAGAATACTCTGAAACCCCGAAACGAATAGCATACATAAACTGTGCAGGGTCTCGTGATGAGAAATGTAGACCTTGGTGTTGCAACTTCGGATGCATGTACACACTTCGTCATGTTGAAATGACACATCGAGAATATGGAGACTCAATTGACCAATGGGTAATATTCCACGAGCTTCGAGCTGCAGGAAAGGAGTATGAACAATTCTATGGTCGAGTTAGACAGCATGGGACCAATTTTGTACGAGGATTCCCAAGCGATTTCACAGAAGAGAAAGATGGTACAATCAGTTTCACTATCTTTGACCAAGGAAGTGGTCAACTACTTCGGTTGAACTTTGACCTTGTAGTTCTAACAATGGCTGTTGATCCCGCAGAGGGAGCTGCAGAACTGGCACACAAACTTGGAGTAGACCGAAGCGAAGGCGGCTTCATGAAAGAACTTCATCCAAAACTTGAACCTGTGAATACTAAATCTCGAGGAGTGTTCATTGCAGGAGCTTGCCAGAGTCCAAAGGATATCCCTGCTTGTGTTTCTGATGGGAAAGCGGCTGCCAGTGCAGCAGCATCACATGTACTCAAGGGGCAAGTTCGAGTTCAGATGGATAAAGCAATCATAGATGATGACCTTTGTATTGGATGTGGACTCTGCGAGCAGGTGTGCCCATTTGATGCCATCACTCTAGAAGACCGTGAAGATGGTCCTCAACTTTCGGTGGTCAACTCGTTGCTGTGTACTGGTTGTGGCAAATGTCAGGTGGTTTGTCCCACTGGAGCCGCAAAGCGTATGCACTATACAACTGAGCAGATTGAAGCGGAAGTGCTGGGTTTGCTTGCAGCTCATAGAAAGCAAGAGGCTTCTCCGTAGACCCTCATGTGGAGAACACACTATGAATATTCCCAAGTAGTAATCCGAAAATCCCCGGTACTTATTCAGTGTAAACATTGAGGTATCTTAAAATTTGTTTCCACAAAGTACAATCCAGAAACAATTCTGGTTCTAATAACTGAAGCTAGATTTAGATCCATTCCACCAAGTATCCCACCCATCGCGCATCATTTTTCGAGAATTCGGATGAGACCCACCTACAAACGATGAACCGGGATTTCCAAGGAAACGCCGTATTAGAACAATTTGTCCAACATGCCCTAGAAAGTGAAGAGAAATTCTCTGAATACTCCTCTCCAAGGTTTCTTCTATCTCTGGAAAAATCACTCTTTGGAAATCAGTATCATCTAGATTCTTGAGATAGGCAAAACTCATTGCTGATATCTCGAGATACTTGTCAACGAGTTCTTCAAAGGTCAACATGGATTCAGTACTCGCAATCTCTTCTTTTGTTGTACCATATCTGTAGTAATGCGTTGCATCTTCACTGAGTATCTGTATATCTTGACAAGTCTTAGAGAGAACCATATGGAAATGCGAGAAGCAATGACCAAGAATCCAACCGATGGTGTTTGTCCCGGGTATAGCTTGCTTGTTTACTTCTTCAGGTCGAATATCCTTGAAAGAATATAGAAGGTTACTTTCTGCAATGTGTAGTAGATCGATTGTAGACTCTTTCATCATTATCCTCTTCGAACCAAAACAGGAGTGCACAGTAAATAAGTACAGCCGTTCTGTGAAAATTCGTGTTCAGAAATCCAATCAATGTATCAGAATTTCATAAAATGTTTATAACAACAAAACACGAAATAGAATTGGTTGTGGTTAGGTGTCAGGTAGTATCGATATACAGACCGTTGGTCTGTCAAAGAATTTTGGTAGTGTTGTTGCGTTAAGCAATCTAGACCTTGAGGTACAAAGAGGTAGTGTTTTTGGACTCTTGGGACCTAATGGTGCTGGGAAGACAACAGCAGTGCGGATATTGTCAGGACTATTAAAACAAACCAGTGGAAATGCCAAGGTTTGTGGTTTTGATGTTGATTCTCAGAGAAGGGAAATCAAGTCAGCTACAGGTCTCTTACCTGAAACTCCTGGTCTCTATTCAAAATTGTCTGCGGTTGAATTTCTTGAATTCATTGGAGCCCTAAATGACATGAGCGGTGAGCTCTTGAACAAGAGAATTGATAGTCTCATGGAATTGATGGGTCTAGATGAGAGACAAAATGATCTGCTTGAGAGCTATAGCAGTGGAATGAAGCAGAAGGTCCTAGTAGCATCAACCGTGTTACATGAACCTCAGCTTGTCTTCCTTGATGAACCTACGTCAAGACTAGACCCTGCAGCAAGTGCTCTTGTCAAAGAAATCATTGAAGCTATGGCCAAGGAAATGGATACAACATTTTTCATTTGCACCCACATGACCGATTTCGCAGAGGATGTCTGTGAAACAATTGGGATTTTGAATGAGGGTATTCTGAATACATTAGGTTCACCTCGTGATATCATTGAACAAGTTGAAGCAAAGGACCTAGAAGATGCGTACCTGAAAATAGTTGGAGGACAAGTGGATAGATCCAAACTACTCAGCTGGAGGGACTGAAGCTGACCAGAAAGTGGTTTGCTATCGCCAAGGCTGAGTTCTTTGTACAGACATCAAAGTTGCGTCGTATCCGTAAAGTTGCTACTGTGTTACTCTTCTGTTTTGGAATTTTCTGGGCGCTGTTTATTGTCCCTAATATTATGACATCAATCCTCAGTAGTCTTGGGCCTGAATTCGAATTTTTGCTATTGCTTAGCTTTCCAAGTTTAATGCGTTCCGTTATGTTATTTCTATGGATAATGTTCCTTATCTTTCCAATCTCCTATGCATTGCAGGAGATACGCATAGGGCACTGGGAAATTATGCTGAGCAGCAATGTGAGTACATGGGATATGATGTTTGGTATGTTCATAGGTAAAGTTCCTAGCTATGGTCTACTTGTTCTATTTGCCGCACCAGTGATGCTCACACCGTTTGTATTTGTTTTCCATGTTAGTTTACTTGGTCAAATCATTATGTACCTCACTGTATTCTTCGTTGCGCTTAGTACCTTATTCCTATCAAATCTCATCACTACATCTATTCAAGCAAAACTTGGAGAATCAACCCGTGGCAACGACATAGCTAAAGCATTGTCAATGGTTGTTGCTGTGATCATTATTGTTCCAATGTATGGATTGATGTTCTTTTCAGATGCTTTGTCTGCAATCCTTGGCACAGATGTTTTTCTCCTATTTCCCTTTACATGGGCTGCTGACATAATCTCTTGGAGCATTATTATTTTCAATGATATTGGACTATCAGCGGAATTATTCCTCGGTATTTTTAAACTGACAGCTTTAGGGGATTTTATCCTCCTCCTTACCTTCACTCTACTCATTGTTTTCATTGCATACATTTCAGCAGATAGAATATTCTCATTTGGTGCGGGTCCACGCACCGAGAAGATTACTACAATTGGTGACGAGAATCGATTCTTGGCAGGAATAAGACGAATATACCCAGGACCTTCTGGTGTTCTTACAGTCAACTCGATAAAAGAGTTTACTCGAAAAATGCAAAATGTATCAAGACTCATCTATGGTCTTATCATTTCAGTATTGGTACCCGTCATTCTGAGTTATATTCTGGGTTCAATTCCAGCAGAAGCTCCAGAAGCTCCGGTAGAAGTTCGCACAATAATCTTGATTATGACAATCCTGATGTTAGGAATGATGCTTGCTATGATAAGTGGAGTTACATTTGGAGGAGTAGGATTTCTTGAATCTAAGGATCAACTCTGGATAATCAAGTCCGCTCCAAATGGAGTCAGGAAATTTGCGAAGGCTCGAATCATTGGATCATTCATTCTCATTCTACCAATGGCCATTATCCCTTCAATCGTATCAGCAGTCGTTTTTCAATTCAGCATCATTGAAGCTTTAATAATTGTAGCATACGCATATTCGACTACATGTGGAGCAGTCTTGCTTTGCGCGGGAATTACCGCAAACAATCCTGCATATGAAGATCAAAAAAGCAGTGCGTTCATGTTGAACACTTTCGTTTCAATTTTCGCACTTGTTGGAATCCTTCTGCTATCACTCATTGCCGGTTTCGTACTCATAATCGCAGGTAACATGATTCTTTTCATGCTGATGGTAAGTACTCCCATGATAGTAATTGGAGCAATCGTGTATGCAATCGGTATTG
>JABCTV010000032.1 GCA_018238205.1 Candidatus Thorarchaeota archaeon | reverse complement strand
CTGCTTGTGATAATATTATCACTTCTGGTGATGTTGGTTATACCAATGAATATCCCTACACATTCAATTCAGGATGACCGGATAATTCACCTTACTTTTGAAGAATCTCTACCTTCTGCTGAGAATCCTCATCTCAATCTTACATACCATATTTTATCAAATCTGACTGAAGTAAATGTTGTATCAGACTCGGTGATTGCTGGTGACCATGTAACACTCAAGGCATCATGGGATCCCGCTCTGATCAACAAGTCTCGTCTTGAGGTCTTTGCTCCAGTAATACCAGCTACACTGGAAGATAATCAGAATCTTTCCATAACTGAAATTGATACCAGATATCTCGGCAATAACGCTACATGTACAATTATTGCTACAGGTTGGCTTGCCAATGGTTCCAGTGTATTCGAAACATTCGAGAACGTGTACATTGGGAACTTCTTTGTTCCTAAGATTACTGTGACTTCTCCGAATGGTGATGAAATATGGACTGGAATCAACAATATCACATGGGATGCATCAGATATGAATATTGCAGAATCACTTCTGTACGATGTTCTCATGTCATCCGATGGTGGCGCAACCTTTGATATAATAGCAACTTCAATATCGAATAAATGGCTTGAATGGAACTGTTCTGCGTTGGATAAACTCGATACGTATCTCGTAGAAGTCAGAGTCACTGACGGTATCTACTTCTCTTCAGATCGTTCAGAATCCACCTTCACTGCTGGAGATATTATTCATTCAACAACCACCTCGACAACAACAACGACTGGGACAAACACAACCCCTACACTTGACCCCAGATTGACTGCATTTGTAGTCATCCTAGTTGTGTCTAGTTCCGTAATGGCAATAGTTGTCTACTATGCTGCTAAAAAATGGTTCTAAATTACAAACCTTGTATTTTATCCAACAGCGGTTGTGTGTCAATCATATGGACATCTAGTCCAAGCTCTGAAGGGTCAAGTCCCATTGCTAATCCAAGTAATTGTGTGTAGTAAATCACCGGAATCTGGTACTTCTTTTCGCCCAACTCCTTATTCAGCTGAACCTGCGAAACCTCATACTGAAGGTGACAGAATGAACAAACGTTCAAAATGCAGTCTACACCAACTTCTATCAAGTTATCGAGCTTTTCTTTTGCAATGTCAACACTTACCGCAACTTGACTTCCGCGAACTCCACCACCGGCACCACAGCAAAGAAACTTGTCTTTGTATTTGGTACTAGTTGCTCCAGTTAATTCAACAAGTTCGTCGAGGAAAGTATGACGCTGAGTCTGTTTCCACGGTCTGTTTTTACTTGGTTTCAAAAGATGGCAACCGTAATGTACTCCTACCTTTATACCTTCAAGAGATTTTGTCAGAAGATTTTTGATTTCTTCAGGATTAATATCATTGATGAGTTCAATCAGATGCTTGGCTTCGACTGTCCCTTTAAACTTGAGACCCATTCCTTTGAATACTTTTTGAACTTCTTTCAATCTCTCCGGGTGCTCATGAATTACAAATAGTGCTTCCTTGAAAGTGCCGTAACAACCGTTACATCCTGTTAAGAGGTCATGCCCAGCCATCTCAGCAAGTGCTAGATTTCTTGATGCAAGTGCTAACCACGTAGGCTCACTGAAAGATCTAATCACTCCAGGTGCTGGACAACAACTCGCACCTACTAGCTCCTCTAATTCAATGCCCAATTTTGGCAATACAAGACGAATACTTGCTTCAACATTTGGAAATCTATTTGGCATTACACAGCCCAGAAAGAACGAGTATGTCTGAGGTTCTGTCACTCTATTTCTCCTCCTTGTCCTCTAAGATGAGTTTCTTGAATCCTGTTCTTTCCATTATCTTCTGCACATCAGCAAGTGCTTTTTTACTAGAATGGGTCGTTGGAGGTATTTCCTTGAGACCTAGGTTTTTTCTTATTTCTCGATTTGCATCATCAATTGGGACTGCATGACCAGTTTCCAGAAGTTTTAGTGATGCTTTTCGATGCTGAGGGAGCATGTAACCTTCTTCTACTGCCATATTTCTCATGATGATTATTGCATCAGTAACTTTGATTTGTCTGGGACAACGCTCCAAACATGTAAGACATGTTGCACAGAGCCACAGGTCTTCACTTGACAAAACTTCGTCTTTGAGACCCAATAACGCTTTTCTTATCAATTCTCGAGTTCTGAATGCAGTTCGGCGGCCACTTGGGCATACACTAGAGCAAGTACCACATTGAATACAGGTTCTAAGTCTATCTGCTCCTGCGTCGACAATCCTGTCAACAAAGTCTGGGTCGATGGCTTCATTGCGAATTGTTTCACGAGAGATTTTGTCTGGCATCAGGATTCCTCTGCAATTCCTTAGTCGGGTTCCAAGATTTGGGAGATATAAGGATTCAGGCTGTTCACATCCATTCGGTAATGGATTTAAGGATGAGATTCAAGCCCACCTCCGCAGTCGGTGTATTATCTTGACAAGTGCTGAAGAAAAAACCGCAATTGAGATTGACATTCCTGATGATTCGTTTGTAGAGATGATTAAGAAGACAGGTGGTCCTAATATTCAAAACTGCTACCAGTGTGGTACTTGTAGTGGGAGTTGTCCTGCAGGTGCACTTACCAACTTTCTTGTTCGCGGAATCATCAGAAAAGCCCTCCTTGGTCTAAAGGAACAGTGTATTTCTTCACCTGAACTCTGGTATTGCACTACCTGTTACACATGCACCGATCGTTGTCCTCAAGATGTGAAGCCGACAGATGTGATTAAAGCAATCAGAAATGTTGCAGTAGCTGAGGGTTATATGCTAGCACCTCACCAAAAGACCGCATTGAAGGTTCTGGAAACTGGTCATGCTGTGCCATTGGATAAAGAATCTTGGGAGAACCTACGTGAGAAGGTTGGTCTTGAGCGGATACCTCCTAATGCAAGCAAATATTCTGAAGCTATAGAGGAAATCAAGAAACTTGCAAAGAAGACTGGTTTTGATAAATTAATAGCTGTGAAGGAGGAGAAATAGTATGGCTAAGAAATCGTTCTATCATTTCCTTGGTTGCATAATTCCACATAGATATCCGAGCGTGGAAAAAGCTGTAAAGTTGGTATTCAACGATCTTGATATGGGTCTTCTTGACATGGATGGAGCTACTTGCTGTCCAGCACCGGGCGTATTTGGTTCATTTGATAGAATCACTTGGGCTACTATCGCGGCACGTAATCTTACAATTGCTGAGGCTGGAGGACATCCAATTACTACTGGATGCAATGGTTGCTTTGCCAGTCTATGGGATGCCAATTATGAATTAAAGCATGACGACGAACTACGTGATATAGTGAATGAAAATCTTGCTGAGATTGATCGTGAGTTCAAGGGGACTATTGAGGTCTGGCATTACGTAGATGCATTGGTAGAAGTAGCAGGTCTTGATAAAATTAGAAAAAAGGTGACTCGACCTTTCAAAGACGTAAGAATGGTTTTGCATCCGGGATGTCATTGGATGCGTCCAAAGATTCTCAAGCAAAAAGATGATTCAGAGCGCCCTCATATTTTCCGGGAACTTTGTGAAACATCGGGTGCGGAATATGTGCCCTACAAGGATGAGCTAATGTGCTGTGGCGCAGGTGGCGCTGTAAGAACAGCAGATATTAAGGTTGCATTAGAATTTACTATGCAAAAGTTCGAAAGCGTCAAGGAAGCTGGTGGTGCTGACATGATGATTACACCTTGCCCCTTCTGTGAACTCCAGTTGGATTTGGGACAGGTTGAGATACAGAAGCACTTTGAGAATGAATATGTCCTTGACATCCTTCATGTTGTGGAATTGCTAGCTCTTGCTTTTGGTTATGAGCCTGATGAATTCGGACTAGCAACTCACCTTCAATACCAGCTGCGCAAGAGTACACCTTCATGGGAAAAGCTGGGAATCAAAGTAGAAGAATCCTAATCTTCTTCCATTATGTGTACGATATTCTCTCTTCCACTTCGAAGTCTCCTAATGAGACCTCTACCTTCTAATGAAGTAAGCATCATACTTGCCATAGATTGTGACATATCCAGATCCTCGTAGATTTCCCTCTGAGGACATGAACCACCGCGAACAGAAAGTAGGTCTAGAATTTCCTGCTCTTGTGTGGATATCTTACCACTCACAATAATCTCCTTTGAATTGAAACGTTTCATCCAACCTGGGATTCTTTCAATTACCAGTACTGATAGAACTGCTATCACTACAGCGGCTATTCCAAGCGCTATGGAGCTAGATGCTTCTTCCGTGAAAGTATCAACGAGGGCGACAGGTATTTGATATTTTATAATGTACACAATTTCCTGTCCAGGAAGGAGAACATGTGTCTGCCAAACATAAATTGTTTTTCTACCATCGGTATGGTTTGATGTCGGACTTGGATATAGTGGAGCCGCAGAGTCCAAATCGATAACAGCATGCTGTGGAAGTGCTGCTGAGAATGTTAAATTTTGAATCTCATTTAATGGTCTGAAGTAGTAAATGAGATGATTAACGTACATTGACCCATCAATATTCTCTCCAATTCTTTCTTGAAGGCATTGAGTTGTAAAGTTTAGAAAGAGATTTCCCTGATAGCCTGCAAGAATTGCAATATTTGATGAAATTGAAATAACTACATAGTTATCTATTGAATGTACTATTGATTCAACAGATGCACCGTTTATGGTGGCTTCATTTACTTGAAGCCCCCTTACATCTATTCGTAAATCAAAGGAACTAATTTCTGCGCTTCCCACGTTTGTGAAACCAGTTTCTAATATAATGGTCGTGTCACAATCAGTTCCCAATTCTGCATGAATCCTCATGTTTGTCATCAACAAGTCTTGTGAATCTACTTGAGCATCAATAGGTGTGGCAAATGAAAACAAGCTAAGAACTAGGAGTGCTGCAACGAGTAGCGTGCCTTTTGTTGTAATGGACATATAGACCAACTCACTGTTTTCATTTATGATTAATAATACATCTGATATGAATGAAAAAAGGAAGAGGAAGCGAACTTCCTCTATCTATCGACGCTTAATTACAAGACCTGCAACCACAACAATTGCAGCTGCAATTCCAATAAGTGCGATAGTTTCCATAGGCAGATTCAGAATACCTGTCGGTTGAATTACAGGTGTTCCGCTATCAAACAATCTCATTGATGGATCATGTAGTATTGATCCGCCATCGAAGTTAGGATATGCAAAGAATAGCAAGAGACCATTGCCATCGGTCCAGTATGATGCACCGACATCGACTGCGGTTTCAGTACCATTTAGATCAGTAACCACAGCTTTGTCTAGCCAGGAATAGCGTCCCCTTGTTGTATCGTTGAAACTATCAACAACCGAGAGTTGTTGAATGTCATCATCCTCTCCATCATTGTCATCGTCACAATCTTCAAACTCGACTCCATGATTATCTGAGATGTCTTCGGAGTCTATCTCGGTGTCGCCATAGTCCTCATGAAGTTTGAAACTGTGTCCATATTCATGACTTGATGCTACATCTTCTTTCAGATAATTAAGGACTGCAACTTTTGAGGTGTTCGATATGAATGGAAAATTACCAATTTCTATGTCTACTTTGAGTTCCATTCCTCCTGCAACTGTATAATTAGATTCTACGCCAAAATCATCAGTGATGTTACCGTAGTAATCTGTTGAGTAAATATGACCGTAGAACCGAAGGGTCATTCCAGAGTACATGGTGAAATTGAGATCACTTTCATCATCTTCTGCAAGTAAAACTGGATTTTCATCCTCTTCCTCGTATTCAGGCATCCAGTTCTCAAACCAGTCATCTTCCCAATCACTGCTCATTCCACCTTTGGTGTAAGATGCATAGACCTCAGTAACTTCATTGAGTTCGTTTGTGATTTCTCCTGTCTGAAGACTCCATTCGAACGCATCTAGGGGTGCGAAGGATAAGGTTTCATTGGGTTGGTAGACAGCATCACCATTAGAATCTTCAAACTCAACAATCATCAAGTAGCTTATCATGAATCTTGCAAGACTACCATTCTCGTCGCCTGCGTACCAGTATTGATAGATTGGTAAATTAGGATCGAGGGTTACAGTCATGACATCAGTTTCTATCCAAACTGTTCCATTCGAATCCCGATACTCTTCTAATTCATGTTCATCATCTGGTTCAGTAGTAGTGTCATCATCGCTAATTGTGAAAGCGGTGGCTGGTGATGCTACTAGCAGAAATATTAATGCAAACAGAAGTATCTTGGAAACGTGCTGTTGCTTCATTGTTTTCACAAAGAATACTCTTAGCTATTCCTATATAATGAAAATTTTGGGACACAATAAAAATAAGTGAAAATTCCCCCTCTTTACCTCAGTAATTCTGAGTAAAACTTCAAAACTCTTTAATAATGGCAGAAAAGACCTCATAACCCTTATTTCCACAGATAAGAATGAAAGTTTGTGATTTAGCACTTATTCTAGTTTGGTCTGTGGTGGTGCTGAAAAACTTACAATCTCAATCTTACTCAGATCTTCGATTGATTCTATCTCCCGGCGGTATTTACTTCGGGCCAGATAGACTCGTGTATAGAGCCTAGTGGCTTTCATAATTGTAGGACGTTACCCATGTAATATTAAGTCCATGCATTAAAAATAGTTAATTCCCAAGTAATGGCGCCAATCACTTCAGTTTACTCTCACCATAGAACAATTCGCCAAGTTTCTTCATAGCGTCGCGGACACATTCCTTCTTTCCACTAACTTGGAGATGCCTTTCGCCATCTAGTGAAACATTTACTTGGCAATCCTCAGCAAGTTCGGAAATAATCTCTACTGGAATATCCTCTGGCAACCTGATTCTAAAGTAGGCTGTATCTTTATCCCTTGGAATATCCGATATTGGTGTCTTTGGTTCTTCAGCAATACTTTCTAGTTTCCCTTCCAAAGCCTGCTCGAACTTGGACTCCCAAGACTTACGATAGTCAATCCCAACTTTATCCTGAGCTCGAATTAGAAGTGAGTCTTTCAAGACAAGCACTTTCTGTTCTATCTCAAGTTTGAGTTGAGTATCGCCCCCTACTCCTGCTCGTATCTCTTCCTCAAATGAGTTCAGATATTCAAGTACCATCTTTGAGTTACGAAGGTCTGCATATGCAAGGTCTGATAGAGATGCACCATTCTTCACAAGATCTCCCATAAGATCATTGAGCACCATCCACACAGCTCGTAAATTGTCTAGAGAAGTCAATCCACTCACTCCCTTAGCATCTCTTCAATCTGTTCTAGGAAACTTTCCTCACGCCACCATCTCATGTCTCTTGCACCAGTGGGGCAGATTGCAGCACACGCACCGCACCCTTCACACCGCATCTCATCAGTAACGCTCTTCTTTACTCCTGGCTCGATCTCAACCATTGTAATAGCATCATAGGGACAAATCTCAGAATAATGACATAGGTCACAGCCAACACAGAGCTCTTGATTGACTTCTGCTGTAAGCAGTTCTACTTCTACTGTTCCGAGGTTAAGCGGGATACTGGCTTCATTTGCAGCGCCTCTTGCTTGATTGACGGAATCTGCAATATTCTTTGCGTATGTACAACCAACGAATACGCCTGGTACGGTGGTTTCAACTGGTCTGAACTTCATGTGCATTTCTGATAGGAATCCATCTTGGCCCCGGTTGATTCCCAATCCTTTAGCCAATTCATCAACATCATGAGGTGCCTCAAGACCTAACGCAAGAACAACCATATCTGAATGAATCTTGAAGGTTTCTTGTGAGAGTGTATCATAGACGGTTACAATTGCTTCTTTTCCATCAGCTGATTGTTCTACAGTCACTGGTCTCTCACGTTCCCATCGCAGGTATGCAGTTCCATTCTGTCTATTCTC
Source organism: Candidatus Thorarchaeota archaeon (assembly GCA_018238205.1). Classification (GTDB taxonomy): domain Archaea; phylum Asgardarchaeota; class Thorarchaeia; order Thorarchaeales; family Thorarchaeaceae; genus SMTZ1-45. The sequence continues at coordinate 15,254 of JABCTV010000032.1, read as the reverse complement.
ACGCCACATCTCTTCCATTCCACTGGCGAATGGTCTGATATGTTCCTTATACGCTGAGAATATCTTGATATCTGGGAACATCTCCTTGAGTTCGTGCTGTATTGAAATGACAGCCGAGCAACACACTCGTGAGCAGTATCTGTTTCCTTCTCCAGGATTCTCTCTTGATCCAACACAGTGAATGAATACAGGATTCTTCGGAGGTTTCTTCAACTCTCCATTACGGAACTTCTTCTCCAAGTCTAATGTTGAAATAACCTGTGGGACTGTTCCCCATCCATACTCGCCTTCTTTCGGATCGTAGGTGTCCATTCCTACAGCGAGTACCATTGTTCCAATCCTATGTACTGTTCTTTCTTGGGTATTCACATCTTCTACTTGGATGTCATAGTTACCATACGAACCCTCTCGAAGCACGACCTTTGTGTTGAGAATGACCTTGATGTGTTTCTCCTTTTCAACACGGGCTATCAGATCATCTACCATCTCTTTGGCTGAGTCCATCTTCGGAAAGACATTATGCAACTCATTCAATCGTCCGCCTAGCTTGTCCTGCTTCTCAATGAGAATGACATCAAATCCTTTCTTTGCAATATCAAGTGCGGCAGTCATTCCTGAAACTCCGCCACCCACAACCATTGATGTGCGTGTAACTTCTACAACTTTCCGAGGGACCTCTTCATTCCTTAGAGCTTTAGCCACTCCACTTCGAATCATGTCTTGTGCTTTCTCTAGTCTTACTTCAGGGGATTCTTGAGTGTGTACTAGTGCAAGCTGCTCTCTGAGTCCTACAGGACCTACCAGGTAATAACCTGACAGACCTGCAGCCTCCATAGCACTTCGGAAAGTATCTTCGTGTTGGAGGGGTGAACATGATCCAACAACAACACGATTCAGTTTGTGCTCCTTAATGGCGTTGGTAACAAACTCCTGTCCAGGGTCCGAGCACATGAAAATATAATCTGTAGAAAAGGCAACGTTTGGAATATCATTAGCCCACTCGGCAAGTGCTACTACGTCTATTTCATTGGAGATGATTCCACCGCAGTGGCATATGAAGACGCCCACCCTTGGTTCATCACCCATATCAGCTGGTGGGATTTCAGGTGGTGCTTCTGGTGTGGGAATTGGTAGTATTGAATGAGCAGCCATTGCAGCGCCTTTTCCCTCATTGACTGAATCAGTACCGTCTCGTGGACCATGCGCACAACCTGCGACAAAAATACCCCGACGGTTTGTTTCCAAAGCACCCACATTGGATTGTTTCTCTTTTACCCAACCAGTTTCTTCCACCTCAATCTTCAGAATTTTTGCAAGTTCTTCAAAGTCCTTGCTTGGTCTGAAACTTGAGTTAAGGACTACCATAGAGACCTTGTCAAGCTCTATGATCTCTCCCTTTTCTGTATCCTCCATCTTAACGAATAGGTCATGTGTATCTGGATCTTCCTGAATCTCAGACACTCTACCTCTGATGAACTTGACATCCATGTTCTTCTCAGTATCCCAAAGGAACTCTTCCAAGGCCTTCCCAGCAGTCCGCATATCCATGTATGTATAGATAATTTCACAGTGTTCGACTGGATAATGCATTCGTGTGACCTGTGCTAATTTAACACCAAATGAACAACAGACTCTGTTGCAGTGGTCGCTGTACCCCTCAATATTCTCACGCACATCCCTGCTTCCAACACAGTTGACGAAAAGTATCTTGCTTGGTTCTCTACCATCCGAGGGTCTCACCATATGAGCTTCAGTTGGTCCTGTGGGATGTGTTTGCCGGTCATATTCAAGAGATGTCACTACATTGGGGAAAACACCGTAACCATATTCGCCGTAGTCTAGTGGCTTGTATTCCTCAAAACCTGTTGCGACAATAATTGAGCCCACGTTAAGCTTGAAGACCTTATCTTCATCTGTATAATCAATGCAGCCTTGTGGACAAACCGCAGCACATGTACCACATCCGATGCAAGAATCTCGATCAATGGTTGTGACCAATGGAATCTGCTGTGCAAAGTTGAAGTAGATAGATTTTCGAAGGGATAGGCCAAAATCGTATTCATTTGGAACTTCCACCGGACATGCTCTGACACAAAGTCCGCAGCCAGTGCACGTATTTTCATTCACATACCTTGCTTTCTTACGAATGGTGACTGTAAAATCACCTTCCTTTCCTTCTACCTTTTCAACAGTTGATAATGCGTGAATAGTGATGTTCTGGTGTTTACCCACAAAGGAAGTCAGTGGTGTCATAACACATGCTGAACATTCTAAGGCTGGAAAGATCTTGTAGATGGCTACGTAGTTTCCACCGATATTAACAGTCTTCTCTATCATGTGGGCATGATGTCCGCCATCTCCAAGCCCAAGTGCGGCACTGATGCCAGCCATACCTCCACCTATTATTAGTACGTCGGTGGGTTTGGCTTTCTTGTCTGATTTTTTGGCTGCCTCGCTGACCATAGGATTAGACTCCGGTGCCAGGTTGTAACGGCGGTTTCAGCAGAGGGGGTGATATAATCTTTCTGTCGCGACCTTAATGGCGTTAACTACATAACTTAGAACACATGTTCTAATAGTACGACCACATCTGCCCTCTTATTAGCAAACTTCTTAGGGTCCCTCTTGTTGCTATACAAGATTGCGAGGTGTAGAGAACCTTGAGGTATGTGAAGATATCCAAGCAGAACACCTATGAATTTCTTGAGAGATTAAAAAAGATTGGAACTCTCTATGCGCCCCACAAGGTATCCGAGAAGTTCTACGACTTTTGCGAAGTTGATGATGTGAAGGAAGTTGAGTTCGATTATCAACGAACTATTCGTCCACCGCGTCGTTTCTTCTATCCCGAGAGAGAGGTACTATTTACCTTTGATACTCATAAGGTTGAATTGTATGAAAATATTCCTTCTAAAGAGAAGCACATTCTCTTCGGAGTCCATTCGTGTGATATAGTCGCACTGAGAACAATGGACTCAAAATTTTTGGATGACCAACCTGATCCCTACTACAAGGTAAGAAGAGAGAATGGGATTGTCATTGGAATATCATGTCTACCAGATGAGTATTGTTTCTGCAATGTAAGGCGTGTAGAGTTTGTAGATACTGGTTTTGACCTGTTCTTCCATGAACTTCCTGATGGCTTTTTGGTGAGAGTGGGTACAGTAGTTGGACACAAACTAGTTGATCCGTATGAGGGCGAGCTCTTTGAAGAAATCTGCCCTGATGATATTGAAAACATGTCCAACTTCGAAGAGAAACGTGCCTCCATGTTTACAACAACGGGCAACTGGGATACTCTTCGTTATTTCATGGAGATGCGCTTGGATCATCCGATGTATATGCGTGAGAGCGAGAAATGTCTTGGATGTGGAAATTGTACACTTACTTGTCCTTCATGCAAGTGTTACGATGTTCAGGATATTCCAAGCATAGATGGGAGAACTGGCGAGCGAATTCGCTACTGGGATTCCTGTCAATTCAGATCTCACGGTCTTGTTGCTGGAAACCATAACTTCAGAGAAACAAAGCTGGACCGATTCCATAATCGGTATCAGTGTAAGAACTCTTACTGTAAAGATACGACTACCTCATTTTGTGTAGGTTGCGGACGTTGTACTTACTTCTGTCCTGCTGGTATTCAATTCAAGCAGAATCTGATGGAGATAGCTGGGTATAAGGGAGGGACTACCTAATGACAACAAGCGAAATGAGAGATGAAGGAAAGGAAAACATCTATGACACAGCAAAGTGTCGATTATTAAAGAAATATGACCTTTCGGAACAAGACAAATTATTCCTCTTCCGGTTTGAAGATCCTGAGATAGCCATGAACTGGAGATATGGACCCGGGCAATTCGTTGAAGTATCACTACTTGGTCTTGGAGAAGTTCCAATCTCGATCTGTTCTTCAGCACGTACAATGGGCTTCTTTGAGTTATGCATTCGTAATGCAGGTCGTGTTACCTCTCAGATTCACAAGTTAGAACCAGGAACACTAGTTGGTATTCGTGGACCATATGGTAATGGATTCCCCATGGAACAATTTGCTAATCGCGATTTACTTCTAGTGGCTGCTGGACTTGGGATGGCACCCCTTCGTTCAGTATTTCTTTATGCCTTGGACAATCGTTGGGACTTCGGAAATATCACTATAATCAACAGTGCCAAGTATGGTAAAGATCTACTGTTCAAAAAAGAACTTGAGGCAATGAAGGACATTGCAACCGCAGAGGATATCTCAATTGTCCAAACTGTCACACGTGATCCAGATTTTGAGGGACTTCATGGTCGTGCCACTACTCATTTTGACAAGGTCAATGTAGATCCAAAGAACTGCGCTGTTGCAATGTGTGGACCTCCTGCTATGTATAAGGGCATGTTTGAGGAACTCATTACTCGTGGTTATGATCCGCGATTCATTTTCGTTACTCTAGAGCGACGAATGAAGTGTGGTGTAGGGAAGTGTGGTCACTGCAACATCGGAACCGCAACTAGTTGGCAATATGCGTGTAAGGATGGACCGGTCTTCGACTACTATGACATCACAAGCATTCCGGGGTTGATCTAAGATGGGAGTAATAGATGGTTGTGATGGAGACTGCAGACCTAGAGTCGGTGTCTATGCATTGACATCATGTTACGGATGTCAACTCAAATTAGCAACAGTCAATAAAATTATGGAGATTGCCGATACTGTGAGCTTTGAGAGCTTCTACATGCTATCAAGTGCGAGCAAGATGCCTGCTGATGTTGATGTGGCATTTGTTGAAGGATCAGTTTCTACAGAGAAGGATCTTGAGGAACTCTTTGAGATCAGAAAACATTCTCGAATCCTTGTTGCACTTGGAGCCTGTTCTGTAAATGGCGGTGTTCAAAGTTGGTCTGAGGGAGAGATGAATCATGACCAGCTCCATGCAATAGTATATGGTGAAGAAAAGATTGGCATGAAGGGTCTTCAGGCAACACCAATCTCAAAACACGTTGAGGTAGACTACTACTTACCTGGTTGCCCACCTGAAGAAGATGAGATAATGTATTTCATCTCTGCATTTCTTTTTGGTACCTTCCCAGAACCCAAAGACTATCCTGTCTGTGCTGAATGCAGACTTGCAGGCAATCCATGTATTCTAATCGAGCGAGGAGAACCATGCTTGGGTCCTGTTACAACAGCTGGCTGCAAAGCACGATGCATCACCTTCAATGTCCCATGTATTGGTTGTCGAGGTCCTGTACCTCATAACACCGCATGGTTCGATTCATTGGCGATGACCTTCAAGGAGAAAGGGATTTCGGAAGAACTGGTTCGTCATCGATTCAGGATATTTGGAGCTCATAATCCTGATCTCGAACCAATGTTGGATAAGATCTACAAAGGTGGTAAGTGATGTCGGAGTCTACAAAGAGTAAACCAACTAAGAAGAAGATTACCCGTCCAATTAGTATTGATCATATTGCGCGCATAGAAGGAAAAGCCGGCATCGAAGTACACCATGATGGAAAGAATGTACAAGTTTCTCAAGTAAATATCTTTGAGGGGCCCAGATACTTTGAAGCAATAACGCTCGGTAAACCTATTGAAGAAGCCACTGCTGTATTTCCACGTGTCTGTTCATTCTGCGCTGCAGCACACAAAATAACTGGAGTACAAGCTGCTGAGAATGCAATAGGTCTTCATCCAACAGGACAGACAGTTTCACTACGTGAACTTCTCTATATTGGTGATTTCATTGAGAGTCATGCTCTTCATCTATTCCTTCTAGCTTTTCCAGACTTTTTGGGATATCCTGATGCTTTCTCTATGGGAAAAGATCATCCTGCTATTCTATCTGCAGGAATGGCCATGAAGGATATTGGTGCAGATATTCAGACCATTATTGGTTCAAGATATATTCACCAAGAAAATGCAATGATTGGTGGTTTTGGAAAATTACCCACAACGAAGAAGCTTGAAACATTGAAGAAACGGCTCGTAGGTATCAGAAACGAAGCTGAACAAGCTTTAGAGACCCTTGTGAGCTATCGAAACTGGCCTGAGGTGGATGCTGAAAGAATGCATCTAGCTTTGGAACCATATGATGGAACCTACACTATGCTTGGTAACATGGTTCATGCTTCTGACGGAAGCAAGTTCAAAGCAGATGCCTACAAGATGCGTATCAAAGAAAGTGTTGTAGAGCATTCCTTTGCAAAACACGGTCATTACAAAGATAAACCATTCATGACGGGTGCATTATCAAGATACGTCCTCTTTGGCAAAAACATGACTGGACGAGCAAAGGAGCTTGCTGATATGTACATAGAATATCTGGATGCTAACAATCCAATGTCAAACAACTTCGCTCAAGCTATTGAAATTGTATACTATGTCCATCGTGCCGAAGAAATAATTCACAACCTTCTAGATTCCTACAAACCTCTTGAAAAACGCATCATACCTCAAATCACTAAAGCTGGAACTGGTGTTTCAATGACTGAAGCTCCGCGAGGGATGTTAGCTTATACAATAAGCATTGACAAAAAAGGGAGAGTCAAAGGTGCTGATATCATAACTCCCACTGCAATGTTCTTACCAATCCTTGAAGATGATTTACGAAGGATGTCAGAAGGTATGCTTCAACAAGGAATCAAGGATGCAAAAATTATTGGACCGAAATTAGAAACAGTTGTTAGGTCCTACGATCCTTGTGTATCCTGCAGTGTTCATGTTTCAGAAATAAAGTAAAGGCAGAAGGGAATTATTTCTCTGATTGTTGTGTAAATTTACCTCATCCGCTACCTTATTCCGTAGATTGATTTGGTTTTAACTGGGTGTTTACCTTACAATCGATTGTGGATATGACTATACAGTTTGGTCTGTTTTACGGCTTCATACTCATTGGTTATCTTCTAGCTAAATTATCAGGTAAAGGTAAGGAAACTAATCGCTATCTCAATCTAATCCTCATTAACATCCTCATTCCTATTCTTTTCATTTACACCCTACTCACTGCTTCTCCTGATGTAATGACAGAGCTACCACTTATTATTGCAATAGCAGTCCTTGTTCATTTGTTAGGTCCTGCATTGATGTATCTTCATCTCAAAAGGCGTGATTATGATAATTCTACAAAGGGCGTCTTTTACATCTGTGTCACCTTTAACAATGCACTATTTATCCCTCTTCCTCTCGTTCTCATGTTTATTGGATCTGCTGGATTGCCAATTGTCATCATCTTCTCTCTTACACAGATGATCTTGCTTGCAACACTGGGCTCATTCATGGGTGCAGTATATGGTGGTGAGAATGGGGGATACCGCAAAGTCACAAAAGATGCACTAACATTTCCACCATTCATTGCTGCAATAATAGCTGTGATTCTTTTCCTTGCCAATTTCCAGCTGCCGGATAATATCGCCTACTATTTCTCATTTACAGGACCTGTAACAACTTACCTAGCACTGATTGCTGTTGGGCTTGGTATTGGAGTACGATTCTCTCTAGTTGAGATTCGCGCAGCTTTGGAGGTGGTGGGAATTAGACAATTCATCATACCAATCATCGTTATTCCAATAATTATATTTTCAGGACTCTCTCACTTGCCCGCTTCAATACTTATTCTGGAAGCATTGATGCCTCCAGCAGTCTTGACTGTAATATATGCTAAAAGTTTCAAACTTGACTCTGAGAAAGCTTCTACCATAGTTACTGTTGGAACACTACTCCTTCTCCCAATCATACCTTTCCTTCCATTTCTCTTGAGTTAGTTATCTGTCCAATCTGAATGCATATATCATGTACAAGGTGAAGACATAACGAGTTGAGCATATTTTGAGCAAGCGTGAATCAACAAGTGACCCTGCTGATATCAAAGAATCACTCGATGAATTAGTACACAAGTTGGACCAAGGTAAATCGTCTAGTTCAAGCTGGAGTGACTCAATAGGTGCCAATAAAGAAGAGTGGGAACAACTCAAGAATAAGATACAAGAACGCCAGAGAGCGTTGAAACAACTTGTGACCGATAAAAAAGCGGGTCTAGTGGGTATCGCCGAGTTTGAAACACGATATCGAAAACTGCAGGATGAACTTACTGAACTTGAAACAATTGTATACAACATGAAACTTGGCACTGATGTCAAGTAGAATTCTTACTCTGCTCTCGCTCTTTGGATTAGGAGGACTGCTTCAATTACGGCAATGAATCCTAGAACCAGTGAAAGAGAGAGTAGACCGATGTTTACGGTCTGATCAACTATTTTTCCAGATCTACCTTCTATCCCAGAAACTAAAGCACCAAGGTTGAATGTCATCATCGAGAAATAATCCGCATCAGGATAGAAGACAGTCTTCCACCAGATGAGCGTGCCACCATTGTCTGTTTGGAGTTGGTATGCATACTCTCCACCAGTCTGAAATTGAGCTACGTCAGAACCTAGGATTAGCTGAACAGATCCATTTCGTAAAGCTGTCTGTACTTCCAGTAGTTGTGCTCCTGACAATGTAATTTCTCCAACTTGAAGAACTGCGTCACATTGAATTCCAAACGCCTCTGCAACGTATGCTTCAGGAGGTGAAACGACTATTGCACGTATTTGTGAGAATTCATGTATCTCATCGAGTTCAGCTATCAGAGATTGGAGATCATCCATCTTCTCCTCGAAAGCTACGAAATTTGCATTCCAAGTGTCTGTCAGAGTGGAATTCAAAGTTGATAGCGCAACACGAGTTACATTTGCTATAGCACGCGCATTCTTTGGCAATAACCAGTATGCATGCGGATTCCCTTCATGATCGTGTTCGTCTATCTCCTCTCCATCATCACCTGGCATAGGAGAGAATTGTGCGCCGTAATCTTCGTAGTTTTCCCATGCATTATCATCGTGAAAAGTAACAAAGGGTGTGGAGGTTTGATTGGCCAGATCCTCCTCCCAATGAAAGTGACCCGTGAATACTAGTAGATCTGCTGCATCTGCAATTGCAATCATTTCTGTTGTTGCAGAGGACATGTGAGGATCGGCTTCTTGTATCAAAAGGATTGATGTACTGATTAGTGATCCTCCGACCTCGTCAACTATGCCTGCTAGGGAAGCTACTGATACTGCCACCTCGTGAACTGGTTGAACCTGTGCTTGAACCTCGACAGTCACACCACTCATGATGAGGGGTAGTAATAACAATGCTATTGGAATCAGAACGGCTCTTTTTCTATTCACTTAATCTCACCAGAACCTCAAACGGTCGAAACACTCAACCAAGTAAACTCCTTAAAAAATAAGTTATTAAGGATTGTGAAATAGTTACTAACTTAGAAATACTGGTGGTGTTGATAATACCAATTGTTGCTGTATCGATGACGGACAGAGATCTCGAAGAGTTAGAGTTCCTTCAAAAGAAAGGGGAATTTTCAAACAGGTCTGAGGTTGTAAGACACGCTTTACAGTCCCTGATATCCGAACATCGAAAAATGGAGTTTGTTAAGGGATTAATTTCGGCTGTGATTACTGCTGTCTACTATAAGAAAGGCCAAGGTCACAATATCAGCTCTGTTCAGCATGAATTTCGAGAATTCATCGCAGCAACTATTCATGCACATACTACTGAAGGTAATTGTACAGAAGTCATGATTCTGACTGCTAATGCTGAAATAGTTCGTGATTTTCTCAAGAAGCTACGTTCTCAGAAGAAAGTGATGAAAGTTGACATTAGTCTTGTTGGAGGTGGGAAGTGATGACTGCAACAGCAACGCCTCTTATTGAAGCACATGACTTGGCTGTACGCTATCCGAATGGTGCACTTGCACTTCATCATGTGACCTTTGAGATCAAATCGCCAAGTTTTATGGCTATTATTGGTCCTAATGGTTCTGGAAAATCCACTTTGGTCAAAACCTCTCTCGGTCTCATAAAACCCTCTCGAGGCACCATCAAGGTAATGGGGTACGATTCACAGAAAAAATCAGGAAATATTCGAAAGCTAGTTAGATACGTTCCCCAACGAGACCGTATCGATCTTACAGTGCCAATGAAAGTGAAAGATATTGTCTTGATGGGTCGCTTGCTTAAGAAACTCCCACCAAGATTTGCCACCTCAAAAGACATTGCAGCTGCAAAAGATGCTCTACAACAAGTGAATATGGAAGATTTATGGGAACGCCCATTTCCTGAACTCTCAGGGGGACAAAGACAGAGAGTCTTAGTTGCCAGAGCACTGGCAGGTGAGGGGTCAATTCTCGTTCTGGATGAGCCATTATCGGGAACCGATATTGAGAGCCAAAATCTCATCGTGAACGCTTTGAGAAGATATCACAATGAAAATGATGTGAGCATAATCATGATCACTCATGACTTGAACCCGATTCATACACTCGTTGAAGATGTTCTTCTTTTGAAAAATACAGTAATTGGAATTGGTGAACCTTGCAGCATAATGGACCCTGAACTAATCAAGAAAGTCTATGGACCCTCTGCAAGGATTGTTGAACACTCTGGTCACCGATACTGCATGACTCACGACTCTGGAATTGATCGCCATGATTGATATAATTCAGATAATTATTGAGAGTCCATTCCTTCAGAGAGCGTTACTTGCTTCTATCATGATAGCGATAATTGCAGCTGCAAGTGGAACTTTCCTAGTATTCAGAGGTCTTTCATTCATGGCCTCTGGAGTTGCCCACGCAGCTCTAGGTGGTACTGCATTGGGAATTTTCTTACAGGATTCAGGTTTGGTTCCATGGTTTGACCCAATCTTGGGAGCGCTTCTGTTCAGTATTCTAGTTGCTGCATTCACCGGTTACGCTGGTGAGTCTGGAATCACGCAGAAGATGGAGGTGGCCGTTGGAGTTTCCTTTGCGCTATCTATGAGTTTTGCAGTCTTTTTGATGTACTACATTCCACCTTACAAAGTACCTCTGATATGGGGATACTTGATTGGAGATATTCTTCTCCTCAATGATCTGGACATAATCCTGTTAGGAAGTACAACATTACTTCTAGCAGTTATCACACTGATGTTCAACAAAGAGTTCGTCTATGTCAGTGTTGATATGGAAGGTTCAACTGCTCATGGGATGAACGCTCGCGCGTATCATTACCTGATGCTCATTGTTTCTGCTTTAGCTATTGCACTAGCAACTAAGGCGGTCGGAGCGATACTTGTCTATGCGATAATGGTAGCACCTGCAGCAGCTTCTAATGAAATAGTAAAATCTGTTCGTGGTGTTATTTTTGCCGTCTTCCTAATCGCGCTTGTTGCAGAATTAGTTGGGATAGCTGCATCATTTGTTGTCTTTGTTTCTCCAAGTGCGATTGCAGGTATTCTTGCAGCTCTATCCTATATTCTTGCACTTCAGATAAAGCGAGTGAGAGATAGGGTAGATGTTGATATTGATGATCCCGATTTATTACCTGATGATTTGAAAGTAACTTGGAATCAAGCAGTTACTCATGAGCATGAAGATGGCCATGAACATTGATGAACGAGTTCCTCCATAGTGACAACAATCAATCTGTCGGTATGTTTAAGAGTGGAATATAAATTCTCGATTTCCAAGGTCGGTGTGAACAACAGTGAGTGATGATATCCCAGAAAGAAGTGAAACGATACGTTCTGCTGCAATTACAATTATACTTACAGTAGTTTTCCTAATTATTGGAATTGCATTTTGGTATTGGTCCACTCCAGATCTCATCGAAACAAGCTTTGTTGGTGCTATCAATGAATTCAATCCATATGTGACATTAGTTATTGAAGCACTTGCAATGTTAGGGATGTTCAGTTTCTTGTCCGTTACTGTGATTAACCTGAAACTATTTCTCTCAGGAATTCGAGCTGGATGGACAGAAGTTATCTTAGTATTCATTATCGTAGTTGCCATATCTTATGTCATGTTCGGAGCTGCAGTATCCGGTGTGACAGCAGTACTCTCACTTGGCTTTGTAGTGTACCTTTACTTACTACAAGATTAATTGCTGGTCAATTTAATCTGGCAACTTTTCCAACCTAAAAAATTTATAGAATACACCAGAAGCTTTATGAGTCTAGACCAGCGATTTTGGTTTAAGCCTGAAGGCATCTGTGCCTATGGCTGAAGTATAGGAGTCTTTACGACCCCTTGGAACTGTCAGGCTAAGCCCACTGTGTGAGGTTCTGACTTCCAACGAGTTCTGATGATTTCTTGGAGGAATACATTATGTTTGGGATCTCTGGACAGGGCTATGATATGAGTACAAGCATCTTTAGCCCAGATGGAAGAATATTCGCTGCAGAGTATGCAAAGAAAGCGGTGGAGCTTGGAGAAACCTCGATTGGTATTCTTGTTGATGAGGGAGTTATCTTACTTGCAGAAAAGCGAGTCCAGCCTCTACAAGAACCTGATAGTGTTGAGAAGATTTCAAAGGTTGATGATCATGTTGGCGTTGCTACTGCTGGTTTAATGGCTGATGCTCGGAAACTCATCTATGAGGCTCGAATTAAAGCACAATCATACTGGCTAACCTATGAGGAACCAGTACCAGGTGAAGCGGTTGCTGAACATATTTGTGATAAGAAAGCTGAGTTTACACAGGGCGGTGGTGCGCGACCCTATGGTGTTGCGATGATTATTGGGTCTGTTGACCATGACAATAAACCTCGCCTCTTTGTTACTGATCCTGTTGGAACATATTGGGGATTCCTTGCAGCAATAATAGGAAAAGGCACTGCAAGAGCTGGAGAATATCTTGAGAAGCACTATGCAAGAAACAAGTCACTCTCTGAAGCTATTGAAATCGCCTTAGGAGCTCTTCGGGAAGCTAGTGATACAGACTTCACTGCTGACAATGTTGAAATCGCGAAAATTCCTTTGGATACAAGAAAATTCCAGAAACTTACACGAACTGAGATTGAGGGATTCATTAAACCCCCAAAATCCAGTAAGAAGGAATAGGATTTGATATCATATGATGGGTGGAAAAAAATCCGGTGAAAAATGGGTTGAAATTGACGCAGTTATTGTTGGTATAAAGAAAGGCCATCTTCGATTCGAAATCTTTGTCGATCCAGATTTGGCATTCAACTATAGACGCGGTGAAGATATTCCGATCCAGGAAATTCTAAAGTCATTTGAAATATTTGAGGATGCTAAAAGAGGAGAGCGTGCTACAGACAGCTTGGTCAAGGACGCTTTCGGGTCCGATGATGTTTTTGATATTGCCCCGGAAATAATCAAACAAGGAGAGTTTCGACTAACTCATGAACAGCGCGTACAGCTTGTGGAGGAGAAGACTGAAACAATCATTCAGCATATTTCAAAACGAGCAATGAACCCTCAAACAGGTCATCCCCATCCCCCAGATCGTATTCGACAAGCAATGGAAGAGGCTAAGGTCCGTATTGAACCATTCATCAATGTAGATGAACAAATTCCAAGTGTTGTTAAATCTCTTAGAGTGATAATTCCAATTTCCTTTGAGAGTGTAAAATTGCAGGTAACAATTCCCGCTACATATGCTGGAAAAGGATACAATCTAGTTGCTAATGCTGGAGTTATCAAATCTGAATCTTGGAATTTAGATGGTTCATGGAGTGGCTTGGTTGAGCTTCCTGCACAGAAAAGGCAAGATCTCTATGACGAGTTAAATAAACTCACAAAAGGGCAGATCAGAATAGAGGTCGTTAGATAATCCCTATACATAAAGAATTGAAGATTGAAAAGATATTACAGAAGGGAACAAATAATTGGCAGTATACTTTCAAAAACGCGAAGTCGTAGTACCAGGGCAATTGCTTGCAGAAGGCAGGTATCGCACATCAAATGGTACCTACGATGAGGGCGGTAAAATATATTCCTCACTTATGGGGTTGGCGGAGCTTAAAGGTAACACCGTTAGAGTTGTTGCACTTGACGGCACCTACATCCCAAAGGAAGGTGACCTAGTCATTGGTACAATTAAAATCGTGGCTGGGAATAATTGGAAGATTGATATCGGAGGTCCTTATGGTGCATCGCTTCATGCAAATAATGCACTGAGAAGACCATACTCCGATGATATCTCAGAATACATGGATATAGGTGATGTAGTTTCTGCAGAGATTTCCGCTTTTGATAGACAGAGTGGTCCATTCCTTTCGATGAGGGAGAGAGGCCTAGAAGTCTTGGAAGGTGGAATGATTCTTGAAGTTAGTCCTGCAAAGATACCCCGTATCATTGGTAGAAGTGGATCAATGATCAACATGATTAATGATCATTTGAGAATTGATTCTGTTGTAGGTCAAAATGGACGTATTTGGATTAAATCTCCAGATGTCGCAAGAGTACGGTTAGCAATCAAAGCTTTCAGGATGATAGAAAATCAAGCACACACATCTAATCTAACTGATAGGATTAGTAAAATGCTTGCTGAAGAGGTTGCGAAACTTGTAGATTCAGAGCCTTCTGAAGAACCAAGTACGGAAATTGAGACTACAGATGAAAAAGAACCGGCTCCAGAGCCTGAAACTGAAGTTAGTGAGGTTACTGAGCCAGAACCAGAGGTTGAACCAGAAGCTAAATCAGAGCCACAACCTGAAGCGGCAGATGAAATTAAAGAAGTGGTTGAAGAAAAACCAGAACCTGAAGTTTCGACTGACGTAGAAATTGAATCAGATGATAAACCAGAAACAGAGGAAGTGAATGAGTAATGAGTCCAGAAGTAAAGCCCGATTTTCTAATTAGTCCAGAGGGCTTGAGGATAGATGGTCGAAGACCCGATGAACTTAGACCAATTGAGCTAAAGGTTGGTGTTTTGAAGCAGGCTAATGGTTCTGCATCAATCAGACAAGGAAAGACATACATCATTGCAGGAGTCTATGGACCTAGAGAGTTACATCCAAGACATTTGACACTCAATGATAGAGCGTATCTTAGAGTAGTTTACAGGATGGCTACATTTTCAGTACCTGACCGAAAGAGACCTGCTCCCTCACGGAGGGAAAGGGAAATTTCAATGGTTATTGCAAACTCTCTCAAACCTGCACTGTTCCTTGAAGAATATCCAAAAGCTGTCGTTGACGTGTTCATTCAGGTCATTCAAGCGGATGGTGGAACCCGTTGTGCTGCTATCAATGCAGCATCACTTGCTTTGGCAGACGCAGGTATTCCCATGAGGTGCTTAGTGCCAGCAGTAGCTGTCGGTAAAGCAGATGGTAAATTACTTGTAGACTTGGGCGACGAGGAAGACAAATACGGTCAGGGTGATGTCCCCATGGCAATCCTGCCCACTACTGACGAGATTACATTACTTCAGCAAGATGG
>JABCTV010000154.1 GCA_018238205.1 Candidatus Thorarchaeota archaeon | reverse complement strand
TGTAATTGCAAATAGGATGGTTGCTGCAAGTGCACAAAGCACTCCGATAGCATATGTGTCTGGGGAAATCTGCATGACTAGGTTTTATGTGGTATGACCACTAAAGGCTCTATCTACATGTAGTGACTTCAATAGAGCAGTCTTCTCTACTAGAGAAGATGTCCGAGTAATCTAAATCCATTCCACAGAGTGATTAGCAAATAGCTTCCGAATCCACTGATGACCAAACTCATACTCGATAGCAAAATGTCCATCATGGTCTTCAATAACTCTATCAGGTCGTGAGTTAATCTCCTGAAGTTCTCTCTCCTTGTTTTTCGCGATTTGAATGATGACCTCCTCGTCGATTGCAAAGGGTGTTTTTCCAAGTGCCTTTTCTGTAAACATTGGTACTTCGCGAATTGGAGTAATATCTAAGTGAGTTATCTTGTTGTTTGATAGATCTACCTTTCCAATCCTCTTGAGGGATGATATCGCATTGAAATCGAATGAGGTCAGATTGCAGTTTGCTAGACATAGACTATCAAGTGAATCTAGGCCTTTTACAAACGAGAAATCAATTTCCAGTTTCAAATCATCACTGAAGCATTCTGAAATTTCAAGTACTTTCAAAGGGACTTGTTTGGGTAGTGTGACCTTGTATGGCTTTGTTGGATTCTCTGGTCCTATGTCTCCCATGTAGACGCTCTCAAAATTCTTGCATCCAATGAGGGCTGAGAGGTCAATCTCAGAAACATCAAGTGAATAGAGACCTATGGATCCAAAATTAGGAACGGTTTTGAGCGCTTCAAGCCCCTTCAGATTTTTCACTGGACCTGCAATAGTTACAGCATGGAGGCTAGGATGATTTGCAAGAGGTGTTAGGTCAATCTCTTCAATGCTCTCGGGATTTACATTGATTTCAAATCCAGTGAGTAGGTCGAGTTCTTGTATACCCTCTAGTTTGATATGTGTAAGATTGGGCCCTTCAAGGATTTTTAACATTAGCAGATCTTTCAACTCCTTTAGAATAGAAAGTTCAAATGATGTGTCATCAAAAACTTCGATATTCAAAATTTGAACATGTGGCGCAGCTGCAACAATATCCTCCACGACCTCTTTAGTGAGTGCACCAGAATATGTGAATCGTGATAGGCCCTTGATGGATTCTCGTCGAGCTTTTCGTTCAGGAGTCAAAGTTTCATTCAATCAATATTCTCTCCAGATGTGATGAATCGCACTGGTATTAGGGCTTATTATGTGTGTGGACTATTAATCGAACGCACTAATTGAGTTAATTATCCATAACAGAAAACATTAACATCATCTTGAGATGAGTGAGCTCTCATCTACGTGGTATGGACTCGAAACGTTATGACGAATATTCTAGATGAAAGCGCACTCAGACTAGTAGAAATACAATTTTCTGTATTACCTGAAGCTGAGTGGTTGATGGGAATTACTGATTTGAGCTATTTCCCTGAAATAGGGTTTTCTCTACCAATCCCATTTGATGTAAGTGATTTCCAAACTGATGAGGGAGAAAACCCATTGTTGCATGCCTTGGCTGAATCCTCTTTTAGTAACAATCTTTTTGCCTTCTTACCTGGACTCTTCTACTGCTCATTACAAAACACAACAGTTGATGGAATCATTGTTGAGGTGACTGAGAAAGACCTTCTTGGAATGAAGCTTGGAAGCTTTAGACCAGAAGGTGTTCGAACATTCGACATAAGAAGTGGATTAGCTGTTGATGAGCATGGAATAATACATTCCGTTGAAATGAGTTCTGAAACAATAGGCAAGTTTGCTACTGGATTATCGACTAAGATAGCCGAGTCTTTGCATCCATTCTTGGATACAACCGGGACTCTTTCACTGAATAAGGTCGCTTATGCACGGGAAATCGAGATCGCAGGAAGTCTTGCTAAGATGTTACCCCTCCAAGGACTGAAGCGGGCTTACATCTCTGGGACAATCTTGACAGGTCAGATGATGATGCTCCTATCTGATATTGAATCTAATGGCTTCCAACCAAGAAACCGGATATATGTTAAGAATTCAAAATACCCAGAAGGTAAAGTAGTTGACATCAGATATCGCAGTACTGACGATGTTCATGATTCTAGATTTGTATCAGGGGTTGACTGTCCTAACGAAATTGACATTGGACTGCAGTTGATGCGTCTTTCTTTTGCAAGAATGGTCGGTGATGGAAAAGAAGTGGATATTGAAGAAGCGATTTTAGACCTCGTGAATCTCTTTCACGCAAAGCTTGGCGTCTTTCCCTCTAAGGACCAAATCATGGAAATTATCTTCTCGGAGGAATTTCATTGATACCAAGTTTCGAGAAGCAATATCAGAACAGTCTTGCTTACATAGAGCGAGAACTCAAGAGAAAGCAATTTCAAAATCTGGTCTATTACGAGCTTTCCTCAATTCTCAAACCTGTTTTTGACGCAATAGTTGGAATAATACACGAGAATCACACTGCACTAGGGGATGACGCTGATGAGTTTGCAGAAGCTCTATGCTTTGAAACTGGTTTCATGATACTCGAATATGCGGGCATGGCCTCATCTCTAATGGATCTATTAATGGTTTCAAAATATATCGCTGGTGAAGCTGCTGTAGCATATAGCGTGTCTGGAGTGGTCGATGTGTTGGATAAAGAACATCAAATCACAAGGATTGCGGCTGCATTCTTGGGTGGACTCGTCTATTTGTTATTATCATCTACTTATTCAATGAAGTAGAATGTACTAAATGAAACCATTCTACAGGTTCTCAAATACTTTATAGGCTATAAGTCCAAATCGAATCTACACAGTTGTTTCAAGTAAGGCGAAAGCTTATATATTAACAATAGTGAAATTATAGCGAGGTTTGGGATGATGCAATGCTGTGAACTAAAATATAGTGAAATTCGAAGCAAGGATGTAGTCGACTCCAATGGGGAGAAAGTCGGTGAAGTCATGGACTGGATATTTGACTGCTCTGCCAATAAACTCGATTTGAAGTATATCGTGCTTGGAGGCGGAAGGGTTGAGGAATTATTGGAATCTATGGGTGTAAAATCTGATATTGACCCTGTGATTAAACTTGAAGATGTTGACTCTATCTCAGATAAAGTCTATCTGAAGGTTGACGGTGAGTCCTTGAAGAAAACCATTGATCCCGGAGTTTTTGCAGAAACTGATATCACATTCTCAAAGCTCTCCGACATCAAGGTTATTGATTCTGATGGTTTCAAGGTCGGGTTTGTCATTGACATCTGGTTTGATTTGGATAACATGATGTGGCTACTGCTTGGTGGAGGCTTCTTAGAGGAACTCCTTGAACGCCTGAAGATTCAACCTGACATTGATCTTCTTGTCCCACCACACTTTATAGAAACTCTTAGCAGTAATGAGATCAAATTGAGCATTACAAAATTCCAGCTTGAATCCACTTGTGAAGACGAGTATACGAAACTCAAGAAACAGCTCTTAGGAGATGCTCCTCATGATGATGCTCACGGTGCACGACTTAGACTTGGTACTATGAGAACCCGTACCTAAAGAGTGGAGAATGGAGAGCTTGCTAGCTCTCCTTCATGTTCTATTTCCAAGCTTCAATTATTATTATTGTTACCTGATCAGAAATCAAGAATCTTGCGAACGTTCTCTTCAAGTTCATCTGGTGCTACAAGTTTTACAAAGTCCATAGCTTCCCCCAAGAGATTTTTAGCTTTCTTATGGAACTCTTTGGGAACAACTACTAACACTGGGATATCATGCGTCTTAGCTGGGTAGAGTAGATCAATATGAAGTGGTATTGGTCTTTCCACCGCATCTCGTGATGGTAGTAATTTATGTAAATATGTAATTATGAGATTCACTTCGTCAGGTGCTAGATGAGATGCGATTTTTCCATGATTGTCCCATTCATTTCCCAGTGGTACTGTGCAGAATCCACTTGCTGCTAATTTTGTGAGAAGTATTGAGTCGGTTCCGTCAAAATAACCAATTGTTTTCATTATTATCAATTAGTTAATATACAAACTAAGGTTTAGAATCCTTTGGTTCAAAGTTCAGACTCTTCGTACAGGAGTTAGGGTTTCATTCATACACCATCATTCCATAATTAGAATCTATCAACGAAAAGACATCTAATGTGTGTGTGGAATACTAATTTACAGATATTGAAATAAGAAGAAAAGAGCCCAGTTTCAGGGCTCTTTAATTGGTGTTCTAGTTCCAAGCTTCATCAGTTGCTGGAAGTGTATCCTTCGGAGGTTGAGTTCCCTCGTGTTTCTTCACGATGTCGACTACTTCTGGAATCCAATCAAGACCGAGTTTCTTGATCTTCTCCATGGTCGGTACACCGTTTCGAGTCCAGCCACGTCGCTTGTAGGCTGCATCTGTGAGAAGTCTGTACCTTTCCTCTCTGTACTCACGGAGTTTCTTGTTCTTCTCAGATGTTGACATTCCACTGATATCAACACCAATCTCCTTGAGCTGTTCATCATATCTTTCTGCACGTGATTCGTATTCCCAGTCAGTAACTGGACCTGCACTTCTGTAAGGAATGAACGAGTCATGCAGTCTGAGACCCTTGCCCTGACGGATGTTGAAGATCCTCTGGAAGTTGTAGACCTTCTCACTCATGTGAATTAGGTCTTCTCCCTTTGTTGGTCTGCCAGTCATTGCTTCAAAGAACTGAGCGTAGAAATCAACATGGCCAGGAACCTTGGCCGGTTCACTGGACTCTGCGTTATCGGCAGGCACAACATCGTTCCACGGTAGTTTACAAAGCCCGTTAAGACCGAACCAGGTTCTCCAATTCGGGAAGTAATGAAGAGCCTCTGCTTTGTCTTCAAACGTGGGCATGTAATTGTGAACTTGATCTAGGAAGATAAGCCAGGCTTCATCGTGTTGAGGTCCTTTGAGAGTTAGGCCATAGCCGCCCTGCTGTGCAAGACTCTCCTTGGTAACATACTCGCTGTATTCGAGACCTTTGTGTTCCATTCCGATGTCATGCATCAAAGCCTTGTCTACACCGAAGTTATCACCGAAATAGCCCTTGAGATAGTGGGTACCCTTTCCAAAGTGTTCGCCGCCAAAGCCCTTGCCCTCTGCAATCTCATGCATTACTGCAAGTACTTCCTCAGCAGCACCCCACTTCAATTTGTGACCACCAGTGGCTTTCTCGTCGATGTGTCCCTCTTCAAAGAGTTCCATAACGAAAGCCATTGTTGTTCCGAACGATATTGTGTCGAGACCGTAAGCGTCACAGTAGAAGTTCATCTCTGCAACCCAGTGGGGATTAAAGACGCCGATGTTAGAACCACAGCCTGCAATGGTTTCGTATTCGGGTCCATCTACAACTACTTTCTTACCCTTGTAGGAACCAGTCTTTGGAATGAATCCTTCTATGCAGTGTGAGCAGTTGATAGCACATGGTCTCCAACATCCGTCCCAGCCTTTGCCGGAATTTGTGAAGATTTTCTCCCAGACGTCTCCAGAGAGATTCTTTGCTTCAGGGTCACTACCTGTTCTGAAGTTACGAGTTGGTAGGAGGTCGAATTCATCCATGATTGAGGGAAGGTGACCAGTACCAAGTACTCTCATTCTGTTTTGCTTCGCGTCAAGTTTAAGGATACCACCACCATGACCGCGACCTGCTGCCTTGACACCATCTGGGTCTGCAGCATTGATCAGGTCCAGAGTGATCTTTGCGAACTTGACAACGATAGCTTTGATTTTCTTATTCCTGAATACGGTTCCAATACCGCCACGACCAGCCTGCTTGTATCTGGGCATATTTCTGCGTATATCCCACCAAGAGAAATTCAGACAACCCATCCATGCGTGTTCAGCACCTGGACCTGCTGACACGACTGACATGTCCTTGCCTTCCATTTCGGTGTGCCGTTCGCTGAGAATACGTGTGATATCATAGGCAGTATTTGGTAAATCACTGGCATCATGGACTTCTATCTTACCGTGGTCCCCATCAATGAAAATGTAAACATCCTCACCCGCCTTACCTTGAATCTCCATAGCATCAAAGCCAGAGAACTTCAGGTTCGGACCGGCATACCCTCCAACATTAGAGTCGATGGGAATTCCTGTCATAGGTGAGATTGAAGTGACAATACTCTTTCCTGCACCTGGGTACTGAGTTACCCCGCCTAATGGACCTGTACCAATACAGATTACATTCTCAGGGTCATCCCATTTTACTATCCTGTCTTTTGGAAGACTATTCCACATCAACCAGAGGTCAAATCCTTTTCCTCCAGTGAATGTGTCTTTCATCTTCTCGTTAACAGGTCTGATCTCAATAGTGTTATCCGCGAGGTTGATATAGAGTGTTTGATTTGCATAACCCTTCTCAATCTTCGGAATGTTGTAAGTGAACTCCTTAAGCGCCAAGAATATGCACCATCCATTTGTATGAATTTGTCAACTGTCCTTGCTCATCTGAGCAGCACGTTGCCTGCGCGTGAGTCTTACATTTGAGTCTTACCTTACCGACCTGCACAGTCATGCACTTGGGCTCAACAAGTGTGAGGGTTAGAAATTACGCATCTGGGCGAACAAGACGGAACACACCATCTTCCCAAGTGTTTCGTTTCATCTTATTCCACTCATCAAAATCTGAGATGTAATTTCGGATGAGTTCTATCGGGAGTAATTCCTTGTAGATATGCTCTGGACAATACACTCTCCTTTTGTTACCAAAGAACTCGAAGACAAGAACCTTGTTTTATTCGGTATGAAAATCTATCGACTCTACATACTGCCACTCGATAGATACTGGACTAC
>JABCTV010000031.1 GCA_018238205.1 Candidatus Thorarchaeota archaeon | reverse complement strand
TTTGGAGGCCTTAAAGAATTGAAGTTTCATGAGGATGAGAAAATTGCTCAGACAGCTCAAAGTCTTCAAGATATTGTGGAACGAAAAAAGTCCGAATTATTACGGGATGAGCAAGAAGCATTGGCCTCCATGGGAGTTATGACAAGACCATACATTGCACGGTTGACCTATTCTGAGGGAACGGGACGATTGTCAGTGCTGCATCATGTGTCAACGGCAACTCAAGACGATGCTATGCGTGTTGCCTTTCTCTGCCCTCCTGAAGATGTCCGAAAGTTAGCTATGGTTAAAGATTGGATGAAATCAGAAGATGAACATAGAAACCTTGTTAGAAATCAACTAGAATCTGAAGGATTATTGAAAGGAGGTAAGTTGCATGACAATTGATGAAAAGTTATGGACCATCTTACTTGATGCAATTAAAGATGAAGTTATTGTGGCTGGAGTTCCTATCTCTATTGTTGAAACACGAGTTGAGGAGAAAGCTGTAGCAGAAGGAATATCTGTAGACAAATCACAGATTGATTTGATGATTCAGAAAGGGCTTGATGAATGGCTCATTGATAAGACACCTGAAGAGCTAACGGGAAAGATAATGAGAGAGATTGGAATACCATTCGAAAGTGGTTTTATTTGGCATCTCAAGATTCTAACTCCTGAGAAGACCAAGTTCTACAAGTCACTGAAACCAGAAGCTAAGGCCTTGATTCGATTATTACGAGAACAGAATGACCCTCGAAGAATGGGAATCCTCCCAAGAGAGATTGCAGCACAGAAACTAGAACAGCTTGGGTTCACTGGTGATTTAACGAATATCGATGTTAAGGATACAATTGAAACCTTTGGGAGTAGCTGGGGGGATGATCTTCATGTTTGGTGCTATGGTCTTATGCGAGAGTATGAGAAGACTGAAGAATATAAAAAATGGCGTGAAGAGATGGAGGAGGAATCCTTCGAAAGAGAGGCACGTCGTTACAGATTTACTGAAGAAATTGAAACAATAGACCCAATTTATGGACGGCTAGACCAGCTTGCAGAACGGCAAGGAGAAGACCTTGACGCATTAGAGATAAATCGAAACACCATGGATGAGAGTGAATATCTACGCAAACAGAAAGAAATCGAAACACGAGATGCTATTGAGGAAACACAATGGAAACAAATCATTATGATGGTGTATGAACTACCATTTGACACACTCATTGATATCCGCAATCTGGTGTGGAAAGAGTTACCAACACCCGAGTTCGTTCTTGAGTTTCTTGAGAAGAAACTAAAATAGAAAAAGGGCTCATAAAGCCCCATTTCCAAAATACGGGCTGTTCCGTTCTACTTCAGCGGAACGTAGGCTGATGACTTCGTTGCACCGATACCCGGTGAGCCGTGCTTAACTTGTCTCATAGGTGAG
Source organism: Candidatus Thorarchaeota archaeon (assembly GCA_018238205.1). Lineage (GTDB taxonomy): Archaea > Asgardarchaeota > Thorarchaeia > Thorarchaeales > Thorarchaeaceae > SMTZ1-45. The sequence continues at coordinate 21,912 of JABCTV010000031.1, read as the reverse complement.
CTGAACTCGCCAAGCAGGTGTCCGATCATCTGCGGGATGATTTTGACGCGGATGAAGTCCTTGCCGTTATGGACGGCGATAGTGAGGTCGACCATCTCTGGGAGAACGACCATGTCACGGCAGTGGGTTCTCACAACGACATCCTTACCCTTCTTCTTCGACTTCCTTGCAGCTCTAAGATTTGTCAAGAGTTTTTTCTGTCTTGGAGGAAGACCTCTTTTGAGAGTTCTTCTCCTGCGAGTGGGGAGCAGTTCGATGAGCGAGTCCATGTTCAATTTGACTAGCTCTGAGAGGGGATAACCGCGGTACATTGGTTCTGCTTTTTGTGACATGTGATCACCAAATTTGATAGACAGGGATAGCCGTGACCATCCCAAACATCGCTGAAACGAGAAAGTCTGAATTTAAGGATTGCCATCTGTCCGACCCTGTAGAACACCTCAGAAAACATTCAACTTGTCCCCCTGAGTGGCAAACCTGGCGGTAAGCCCGTACCTATATGAAGCTACATGTGAAATCAATTCTAAAGGAACTAATCACATATGATGAACATACTCCCTCTCAGAACATCCAGACCCGATTTCAGGCTCAGTGCTGTGGTTTTGTTGATTCTCCTTGGATTTGCATACACAGGTCTCTTTTTCGCTTTTGCAGATGCAGCCAGAATGGAACCTGCACAGGCTCAAACAACAACGTGGATATCCCTTGAGAGTGACTATACAGAAGCTACGTTTCGTGATGTTGAGTTCATCAATTCCTCTCATGGATGGGTCGTAGGAATACTATACCCTAACACAACTTCAGGTGGTATTATCCTTCACACAAAAGATGCCGGGGACACCTGGGAAACCCAGCTTGCTGATGATGATCAACTATTCAGACAAATCGAAGTTGTGAATGAACACACAGCATGGGTGACTGGGCGCGGCCGTCTCTACTTCACGAATGATAGTGGAGAGTCATGGCACATCTCTTTAGCTGGTAATAGTCGCCTGTCAACTATGAGTACGGTGGAGTTCCTCAATGAAACCCATGGATGGACTGCCACAACGCAAATCATGTACAAAACAACTGATGGTGGACAGACATGGCAGTATGTGACTGGTTGGATGTTTGAAGATAATCCAAGGGACATATATTTCTTGACTGAGCATGAAGTATGGGCGATTGGTTATCATGGTATCTACCATAGCGATGATGGTGCAGAAACCTGGGAACAGGTCTTTGATAAGGGTGGCTGGAGCCTGTCATTTCTAAACGAAAACGAAGCATGGGGAGTCAGTGATGGCTACCTCCTCCATATGAAGCAAAACAATACGTGGGAAGCAATGCCTGTCCCTGGAAGAGTTCCTTCATTTAGGCTCAAGTCTCCGTATTGTTCGGATATACAGTTCATTGATGACCAGCACGGATGGATTGTAGGGACTGAGATTGCAGTAATGCACACATCAAATGGTGGAAGTACCTGGTATCAACAATCAGTTCCTGCCAACAGAGGTTATCGTATGTTTGCTGTCTGTTTCGTTGACGAGTCGCATGGATGGGTAGTGGGATCCGATGGCACTATTCTCAGAACTTCTGCAGGAGGTAATCTTGACGCACTCCTACTCTCAGGTCAAGAGGACCTTCTATTGATAGCTATTGGAGGTGCTGGAATTGTAATTGTGCTGCCCGTTGGATGGTTTGTTCTTCGTCGGAGAAAGGGAAGGATGAACACGACTCAGACAGGTGTAGATTCGGACTCGTCTCCTGAAATACTTTAGAATAGTCATCCTACAACTAAGGAAATCAGTGAGGCCATCTTGTATCATCATCATGTTTCTCAATAACATTGCCATCGCTGTCAAGCAATCCTGCTTTTCTCATAGCAACTCGGACCCATCCCATTGAGCCTTCCAGACCTGGGTCTCTAACCAAGGCTAACCGAGCCAGTTTGATTGCTTCATTCCAGTTCTCTAATTCATAATTTATCTCGGCCATATGGAGAATCGCCGTGGGTAATCGTTCCTCGATATCAAGCGTTACTTCAAAGCTTCTTAGAGCCCTATCAAACAGCTTCAAATCCCTGAGGAGCACTCCTTTGTTAAAATGAGGTACTGGATCATCAAGGTCTAATGAGGCGGCAGTATCGAGTTGCTCCAACGCTTCGATAGTAAGAGGGCTGTCAATATCTGGTTCATCCTGTGCTTGCATCAGGGCTACTGCGAGAGATACTCTGGCATTTGTATGATCTGGTTTTTTGGAAATGATCTTACGAAATTCATCAATCGCTGCAAGTGTATCTCCATTTGCAAGTAATCTTGCGGCCCGCAAGTACTTGGTATCTTTCGAACGTCCAAAGATTGGCACCAGAACCACCAAGTTATGGGTATAAGGCGATAACTCTTAAGTCATGGCCTAGGAGCACAGATTACTTGGTGTGAACAGATGAAGGCAAAGAAGCTGTTTGGGACAAATGGTGTTCGAGGAGTCATTAATGACACAATGACTGTTGACCTAGTCCTAAATTTGGGTAAGGCCATTGGGACAATCTTAGGACCTGGAAAGGTTGTAGTTGGTCGAGATGCTCGTAAAGGTGGAGAGATGTTTGCTAGAGCGGCAATTTCAGGTCTATTATCTACTGGCTGCAGTGTAATCGATATAGGTCCCGCTCCGACACCTACCCTGCAATTTGTCGTTCCTCGTCTAGATTGTATTGCTGGAATAATTGTGACCGCGTCTCATAATCCCGCAGAATTCAACGGAATAAAAGTCATGGGTGCCAATGGGATCGAGGTCTCTCGAGAGTGTGAAAGGGAAATTGAATCTGTTCTACGATCTGGAAGTTACACAATAGCAGATTGGCAAAACATCAAATCAGTCACATCTGAGAAAACAGCAGTTCGTCAACATATTGATGGGATTATGTCACACATTGATACAGAAGCAATCAAAGGAAGAAATCTAACAGTTATTGTTGATTCTGCCAATAGTGTTGGAGCCCTCGTTACACCTATATTGATGAGGGATTTGGGTTGCAAGGTCATTTCACTTAATTCACAATTAGATGGGTCTTTTCCAGGCAGACCCCCAGAGCCCAGTCCTGAGAATGTTGTGGAATTACTTAGGACTATGAAATCTGTAGGAGCTGATATTGGGATTGCCCATGATGGTGATGCTGATAGAGCTACCTTTGTAGATGAAAATGGGACAGTTGTTTCTGGTGATCAATCCCTTGCAATCATCGCGTCACGAATATTATCAATAAAGAAAGGATCCACTCTGGTCACTCCTGTGAGTAGTGGTAAGCTCATAGAAGACATCGTGGAGAGTGCTGGTGGAAAGATAGATTGGACTGTTGTGGGTAGTGTTGATGTTTCACATAGAGTAGGTGAGATTGGTGCTGATCTGGGCGGTGAGGAAAATGGTGGAGTCTTCTATCCTCCTCATCAATCAGTTCGTGATGGTTCAATGACATCTGCTTTGCTTGTAGATATTATGGTCAAGGAGGGAAAAAGTCTATCTGAGTTGGTACAGGAGCTACCAGTTTACTACACAACAAAACGTAAGATGAAAATCCCTGCAGAGAAAATGGAATTCCTGATGACAACACTTCTTGATATGACCAAGGATCAGAACAGAATCACTATCGATGGAATCAAGATAATTCGCGACATAGGTTGGATTCTCATTAGACCATCAGGTACTGAACCCATATACCGTTGTTTCTCAGAAGGACCAACCCAAGAAAAATCCGATATGTTATGTGATGAAGGTATGAATCTTATCAAGAAAGCACTCACTCAGTCGTAACGTAACAACAAAATTACAAAATGAGATGATAGGGCCTTTCGGCCCCACAGTCATATTACGGTAAGAGTAGAATTACTCTTCTTTCTTCTCAGTGACTTCTTCTTCGTCAAAGTCAAAGTCTTCTAGTGGCTCTGGAGCCGGGGTGGTAAGCATGGTCCAGCCAATCCACATTGCGATTACTCCAATAAGTACCACACCAAGTAGGATTGGTAGCGTTATTAGGAACATCGGGTCGGGATTGAAGAGAAATGCTAAGCCCGCGAAGGTATCAATTACCCACTGTTGAAGTCCAAAAACTGGAAGGATGACTAGCCCCCAAACATAGTACAGGAGTACTAGCAGGGCGAAGATGAATATAAGGGCACCAATTGCCTTTTCTTTGCCTATTATAATTACTCTCCTCTTTATTGAAAGGAACTAAGTCGATTAGCGGAGGTGCACTAATAAAAGCATTACGTAGTGAAACATATTGCACGAATATTTCACATGCATATCGTGTTAGACTTTATCTAACCTAAATCTTACATTTTGTGGTGAGTGAACCTCAACTGCAAGAAATTTCTATGTTCCACCCTTCCCTTGCCAGTGTCGCCACCTCTTCGTAATTCATTAGAATTACAAAAATTAGCAAGAGCTTTGTCAACGTTCATCGGGATGGGATCCCTCCTGAAGACCTGGCTTCCTTCTCCTGTCTTAATGCTAGTGCATCACTTCCAGCAACAGAGAGATTTTCCACAGTTCTTACCACGGCGGGGTCATTATCACACTCATTAATTTCATCGCTGAAACTAGCAAGGTCCGACTGGACAAAGTGAACAGCCGCGGACTCTCCAGAACCTGATGTATGTTCCTTCTCGGAGAGTAAGGACTTCCCTTTGGAAGAAAACTTCTTCTTTCGGGCTTTCAGTAGCGCGCGTCGATTAGTTATTCCTAGAACAACTGACCTAGTCCACATACCTAGTCCTTTCATACTATTTCATATTGATAGGAGTATATTAGCTCATACAAATTAATGTTTGATTTCTGACTTTGAGAAAGGCTCATTTTACAAGAAAGAGCAATTTTCGTACCTATTTCATCAATCAGTTGTCTGGTGAGTGTACAGATTCATGTTCAAGCACTAATTGAAGATCTTACATGTTTTCTTACAATTTGGGATAAGACTTTATATCTCTTCAATAATAGTGACGACTGGGATTTCTAGGTTGTTTCAGAACGGTTTATCGTGACGGAATAATCATACTGAGTCTTAGTTCTCAGTCGAGGTGTTTGTGGAAATGGTGGATAGTAATGGTGCAACTACTTCTCAAGGGATGAAAATCCGAGCCTACGGCGTTTCAGCTAGCTCTGTTAGAAAAAGTATAGAGGAAATATCAGGAGTCAATCCGAAAAAGAAAGCTGTGTTGACAACGGAGACTGGTAAGGTATGGGCAGATTCTGAAGCACACGGAGGAGGAGGAGTTGGGTATTGTGATTGTGGCTCACCAGGGGGTGATTGTGGTGAAGGAATTGTGGTCGTTCTAATCATAATGGCTGTATTGATGGTAACGTTTGCAGCAGTGTGGACAGTTGTTATGATTGCGTTTTCAATTATTACTGTTGGTGGATTCCTGAAGAGAAGATACAGAACAGTAGTAATTATTGAGAAAATGAATCGGGAATTTCTAGGCAAACTCGCTATATCGATAGCAAGAAATGGTGGCGTGTTAGATTATTCATTTGGTCATGAGGGTTATGATGATTGGGTACGAAGAGATTTCAAACTCCATATCCGACTGAAACACCTTAGACAAATCAGTCTCTTCTTTGGTATAGGTTGGGGTTTGATTGAAGCCATGCTAAAATTGAACGAAATTCTCCTTGGTTACATTACAAATTACGGCCCCAGCGTGATGCCACTACGGCTTGCTATGATTGCTATCTTTATTCCGCTTCTGATCTATAGCCTGGTGTTGGAGGGTCAATTCAGAAATGCAAGTGATGATGGTGAAGAGATGGTGATAAGATTACTTAGCGAAGAATACTCCTTCTCTCCAGATCATAGTATGGCTTTTGGAGCGGAACCAAGAATAGTACCAAAACTATCAGCTGCTGAAATAAGAAAGATGAAATATTGACCTGATTTATTGTATATACTCCCGTATCGTATGGCTTATATTTGACTCTCCAGCCGATACGCACATACGCCACGGGAGTTTACTCGCAATGAAAATTGTTGTACCTGTGAAACAAGTTCCTGAAGTATCTGAAGTTCGTATGAATGAAGAAACAGGCACGCTCATTCGTGATGGTGTTCCTAGTATATTGAACCCATTTGATGAGCTCGCTGTTGAAGCTGCAATTCAATTGATAGAAGCTCATGGTGGTGAGGTCACTGTCATCACAATGGGTCCACCACAAGCAAAGGATGCCCTCCTCAAAGCACTTGCAATGGGAGCTGACAATGCAGTACATCTAACTGACATTGGTTTTGCTGGTGCTGATACATTAGCGACTGCGTTCACACTATCCGAATACATACGTAAAATGGAATTTGACTTAATCATCTGTGGGAAACAAGCAATAGATGGGGACACTGCACAGGTAGGTCCCGAACTGGCTGAATTTCTCAGTATTCCACAGATTTGCTATGTTCGCAAGATTGAGGTCAGTGAGGATGGAAAGCATGTTACTGCTCATCGAGAAACCGATGAAGGATACGAAGTAGTCAAAGCCAAGCTTCCAGTTCTTCTAACAGCAACAAAGGGTCTCAATGAACCGCGTCTTCCAAATATCATGGGAATCATGAAAGCAAAGAAGAAACCCTTCGAAGAGGTCAACGTAGAAACACTGGGAACTGACCCTGCCCTTCTAGGGCTTGCTGGATCTCCCACACAAGTACGGAAGGTTTTCCCACCAGAGAAGAAGGAAGGTGGAATTGTCATCGATGGAGATGACCCTGCTGCTGCTGTAAAACAGCTTGTGGAATTCCTCACAAAGAAGGGGGCATTCTAAAATGACTCTTAATTTTGACATTGATGCATGTACTGGATGCATGCTCTGCATAAAGGTCTGCAACTTCGGTGCTATTGAGAAAGATGGGGACAAGGTCAAGTTCGATATGACCAAATGTGTTCTCTGTGGATCCTGCGAAGAAGTTTGCAAGGATGATGCTATCAAAATCGAGCGTAAACCCATTGACAAATCCAAACTTGCTGACTACAAGGATGTCTGGGTGTTCTGTGAAACCGTTGAAGATAGACTCAGAAGTGTAGCTCTCGAACTTGTCACAGAAGGGCGCGAGCTTGCTAATGAGCTAAGTGAAGAAGTTGTTGCTGTAATTATCGGTCAAGATGTTGAGAAGCATGCTCAAACTCTCATTCATCATGGTGCTGACAAAGTCATTGTTGTTGATGGGAAGATTTTCGCTGATTATACTACTGATGCATTCACTATTGCAATGACATCATTGATTGCACCAAGAAAACCAAGTGTTGTACTCTTTGGAGCAACTGGTAATGGTCGAGACCTGGCTCCCCGTGTGGCTGCTAGAATGGGTCTTGGACTCACCGCAGATTGCACTGGTCTTTCTATTGATGAAGAACGTCAATTGATTCAGACACGACCCGCCTTTGGTGGTAATATCATGGCTGAAATCTTCACACCTTCCACACGCCCACAGATGGCAACGGTACGACCCAATGTATTCAAGCCGGGTGAGCCTGATACATCCCGCACTGGTGATGTAGAGAAGGTTGACATCGAGGTCAGTCCACTTCAGGTAAGGACCCGAGTTCTTGAGAAGGTCAGTGAAATGGTTGAGGGAATGATATCCGTCGAAGAAGCAGATATCATTGTTTGCAGCGGTCGAGGTATCAAAGACCCTGCAAATCTCGCACTTCCAAAGGAGCTTGCAGGACTATTAGATGCAGCAGTTGGTGGCTCCCGCCCAATAGTCGACCTCGGTTGGCTACCTCCAGCTCAACAAGTCGGTCAATCTGGTAGGACTGTCTGTCCAAAGCTGTATTTTGCTCTGGGAATCTCTGGCCAGATCCAGCACTTGGCGGGCATGAATTCAAGTGATCTGATAGTTGCTATCAATAAAGACCCTGAAGCTCCGATATTCAGTTCATCAGACTTTGGAATTGTGGGTGATATCTTCACTATTCTTCCAGAGCTAATCTCTGAGGTAAAGCGTGTTCTTGATGCAAGATAGACGTTAAACCTGCTCGGTTAACAAAATTGAGCAGGTCTACTTTTCTTTCTTCTATTGATTTTAGTTCATTATCTCATCTTCTATTTCATTCATCACAGGGAACTTCTCACCGTGGTAATGGAATTGAAAGTGTGGTCTCTTTCTACTAGGCAGACCACAACCAAGTAAAGCAAACATTGTAATTAGAAAGAAGATAATTATGGATGGTAAATCCGTAACTGTGATACTGGGGGAGAAAGCAAGTGGCCATAGGAAAATTCCAGCAATTAGTGAACAGGCTATCGTCACGGTGATGTAATAGCCTAGTGACCGCTCAGTACTAACTGCCTTTCGACTCATGACAAGTCAACAATATGAATAATTCATTCTAACTTGAATATAGACTTCGGTCTACGCACAAGGAATGATTGAATGAAAAGTAGGGTCGAAACTTAGGTTGGGCAGTTCAAGACTGCCCTACCAATTTCTTGAAACTAGTCGACTAGAAGTCGTAAGCCTTCAAAGTCTTTCTCTTGTTGTCCTTGCACCTCTTGGAGGCTGTGGTCAACATGTCAAGGACTGATTTGTTGATCGCATCATAAGCATCAGATCCGACCATCATCTTGTTGTCTCTTGCAAAATCCTGTACTGCTTTCTTCACGAAGAAGGTATACTTTGCTTTCTTAGCTTTTGCCATTGTGTTTTCCTCTTAGTTAGTGTCCTGCATGAAGAGGCGTGGTAACAATAGAGTTTCCCAATCCCCGGTAACAGGCAAAGCGACCACCTTTACTTCACTAATAAGCATATGTCGCATAGAACGCTTCTACTCGCATTCTAACGGAACTAAGATATTTCTATAAAAAATCAGAAATATTATCAAACTGTAGCCCTATACAGTAACTTTAAATGTAATAATGTACAGTTACCGATAGCGGATTATAATGACCGATAATGTTGACGATATTAAGAAGGAACTCGACGAGGTTCGCAAACTCAAAGAAGAGCTGCGACGAGAGGTCGAGGAAGTACGACGTGAGAAAAAAGATACAATCCGTCGTGACGCAGATAGAATTAGAGAAGAAGCTCGACATGGGCGAAAGCCTCGAGCTCCACGAGCTCCTCGTCCCCCACGTGGAGTTCCACCCGTACCCCCAGTACGTGAAATAGATATTGACCTGAGTGGAATTACAGATAGTCTTGAGGACATGATGGATGGACTTGGCAGATCGATTGAATCGAGTATCAAGGGATTTGATGGGATTGGAAAGAGCATCAGGATTCCTGGAATTCATGTTCGCAGAACTGGTCGAAAAAGACGAAAGAAAGTACGCAAGAGTGACATTGAGAAGATTCCACCTGAACGTGTTGCAAAGATTGTTGCTCCACTAGGTAGTGAGGAGCGCTTGAGGATAATGGAATTTCTCAAGGGTGGTGGAAAGACCTTCAATGATATCGAGGTTTTCACAGAAAAGACTGGAAGCTCACTCACTCATCATCTGAACCCACTCGTTGAGGCTGGATACGTTGTGAAGGGTGAAGTTCGAGGAACTTACTATTTGACAGTAGAGGGACGACTGGCTTACCGACTTTCACAGTGGCTTACACACAGAGTCGAAAAGCAGAGAACCAAAACTGGTAACAATGGAGCTAATGGCGAGGCAGAAGTTACGGTTGACTTTGAAGAAGATTCCGAAGACGATGATACAGTCATCATTGTAGAGGATGAAGCGTCACTTGAGAAAGCTGCAGAACATCTTGACCGAGTTGCAGATGAGATTGACAAAGCTCAAGATGAGATTGAAGAGGCTGCTGAAGAAATAGAAGAAGCAAAAGAGGCACACCTCGAAAAACTCGAAGAGATAGAAGAAGAAATCGATGATGCCGAAGACATCGATGATCTTGACTGGAAGAATTAAGGAGGAAATTATAGATGAAGAATCTAAAACCCGATACAACTGTTATGGTCATAACTGAAGAGCATGAAATCATATCCCATGAGAAAGCTTTCGTCAAGATGGAAGCTGGATGCGTGTGGGTATATCTCCTTGAGAATGACAAGAGGGTTGGTATCGCCTATGCAGGTCCCTCTCGCTTTGCAGTTGATGCAATAGCTGAAACCGATATGGGGGCAATGGGCGAATCAGTATCAGGTACCCTTGAAGGGATACAGCTATTCATCGGCCCCTCATCTTTGGAGAATATTTCAAAGAGTGCTGGGAGCTCTGACCTTCAGAATCATGGATTCCAAGATAGAGACGCATTCACTGAGGATATTGAAGTTACAATCAAGGATCAGTTGAATGGTGATAACAATAAAACTAGCATCGATTCCAAGGAGGAATCAAGGATCTTCTTCGGAACTGATTCTAAGAAGACGAAGGTACTTCTTGTTCTGAGCGAGAAGACGGGTCTAGTTTTCACATACGGTAAGCTGGTTTATGTTTTAGGAGATGACAACATGGTTTCAGTAAGCAAATCTGGCGTAGTGATCACAAATCGTGATGGCAAGCAGATCATTGTGGGTAAAGGCGGTATAGTAGGACTTGACAGTTTCCTAGATATTGGATCACTTGTTACTGAATCAGTAGCAGGTGCAATGAAGGGCTTGAAAGGACTCAAATCCATGAAGTCCATGAAACGAACAATGAAGGGTTTTCCATACGAAGATGTGGACGATTTTGACTGGGATGACTGATTCAAGATGGATGAACACATGGCAAGAATTTCACGTATAGAAACATCTGTTGTGAACTTCATCTATCACGAATCTTTCAGCATGGCATCATCAGGTTCACATAGTAGTCCTATGGATGATCCACATGATTAATGATTGCGCATATCACCTATTTCTTACATTATGTTGTGAATGAACCACAACTGTAAGATACTTCTGTGTTCCGTCCTTCTCCTGCCAGTGTCACCACGTCCCACATTCCAAAGGAATGCGAAATTGGCAGGAGCTTTGTCAACGTTCATCGGGATGGAATCCCTCCTGAAGACCTGGTTTCCTTCTCCTGTCTTTGTGCTAGAGCATCACTTCCAGCAACAGTGAGCGTTTCCACAGTTCTTACCACAGCGGGGTCATTATCACTCATCTTAGATTTGTCACCAAAACTAAGAAGGCTCGTTTGAGCAAAGCGAACAGCCGCGGACTCCCCGGAACTCGATGAATGTTCTTTCTTGGAGAGTAAAGACTTCCCTTTGAAAGACTTCTTCGAAATCTTCTTTCGGGCTTTCAGTCGCGCGCTTCGTGCTGCATTCACAGCACTAGCCCACTTACCTAGTCCTTTCATAATATTCTATGTTGATGTGAGTATATGAGCTCATACAATTTCTTCTAGATGAGGGAGTGTGTTAAATTAATGAGAAAAGAGAGGTTGATCAAGAGAGAGTATCATAGATAAATCCCTGTCATTTGATTTGATGGGGACCCTCTTTTTTTTCCCTAGAATTACTTTGACCTCTGTATTGCTCTGGGTCGTATTTGAAGTTCATAAAGTGAGAAGTATGTGCCTTTACTCCGCATGAGGTCTGCATGCTTTCCTGTTTCTACAATCTTGCCATTCTCGATAACAATGATCCTGTCTGCATTCACTATAGTGGAAAGTCTGTGTGCAATCACAATCGATGTTCTTCCTGAAAGAAGGACTTTCATTCCTTTTTGGATTGCATGTTCGATATAGATGTCGACAGAACTTGTGGCTTCATCAAGAACGAGGATTTTTGGATTTGCAAGGAGTGCCCTGGCAAAACTAACCAGCTGACGTTCACCCTCCGATAACCTGCCACCCCGCTCGCCTACCTCAGTATCGAAACTATTCTCTAGATTTTCAAAGATACGTCGAGCTCCAATTGTTTCAGTGGCTTCTATTATTTCTTCATCAGATGCTTCTGGTCTACCATATCTGATGTTTTCCTTAATTGTACCCATGAAAAGAAATGGATCTTGGAGGACAAGTCCTATCCTCGAATGTAGCGACTTTTGTGTGACACTACGGATGTCAATATCATCTATTGTGACTGAACCGTCAACGATCTCATAGAATCTGTTCAAGAGACTGACAACTGTGGTTTTACCTGCACCTGTATCTCCAACAAGGGCAATTGTTTCTCCTATTTTTATGTCGAGACTGAAATCCTGTAGTATTATTGGTCCATCACCATACTGAAAAGTCACATCATTAAATTGTACGTGTCCTTCAATCTGTGGCATTGGTATTGCGTCTGGTCGGTCTATTACTGCAGGACGAGAATCAATCACAGTGAAGACACGTTCTCCTCCAGCAAATGCACTCTGGACAGATGTGTAGAAGTTTGCAATAATCAGAATAGGTCTGAAGAAACGATCGTTGAACTGGAGAAAGAGAACCAATGTTCCCAATGTCATTCCAGATGCTGGGTCTAGATATAACCAACCACCAACGAGTAAGACCACAGCAAGGCCCAGTCCACTTACGAAACGAATTGCTGGGAAAAATGTGGCCTGTGCTTTTCCAGCAGCCACATTTGATTCATAATCTGCCTCATTGAGTTCTGCGAAAATCTCTGCGCTTATTCTCTCCCTCGCGAAACTCTTTGTCACTTTTGCACCTGAAATGCTCTCAGCAAAGTTTGCAGTCACGCTCGATATAGTCTTTCTAGTTCGTCTATATGCAGCTCTTAGTTTCCTTCTGAAATAGAGCGTAAGGAATAACAAAATTGGTACCACCGTTAGTGATGCCAGAGCAAGTCTATAATCTACAGTGAAGATTACGATACCTATCGCAAAGACAACGAAAATCTGAGCAAAGGTACTAATCAGACTTCCAGCTAGTAGTTCGCTCATCCGGTCAACATCATTTGTTAATCTTGAGATGATTCTCCCACTTGACGAGTGGTCGTGGAATTCTTCAGACATCTCTTGGACATGTGTGTAGAGGTCTTGTCTGATATCATAGACTGCTCTCTGTCCCATCAGTGCCATGAGATATTCTGTGCCATATGTTGTTAGCCAATAGAAGAACATCACGATGATGTAAAGGGTTGCAGTGGATGTGATTGCAGTTAGATTTCCACTAATCACAGCGTCTGGGAAATCAACATCAATTGCTTGCCTGATAATGAACGGAGTCCAAATACCTATGCCAATTCCTATTGCTGTTAGCATAACTACTGCTACGAATAACTTCCTATATGCAAGAATATACTTCACCATTCGCCAGAGGAGTGTGCGGTCTGCATACTCGAAGGTCCTTGCATCTGGGTCATCTTCATGATCGAGACTCAAGGTCTTTCACCCTCCTGAATGGGCATCTTAGAGGCTGTATCATCTTCCACAAATGCGGCAAGTTCCATTTCTGTTAGAGTCTGATGGATACCTAGGTACAGCCCATCTTTGGCAATGAGCTCTTTATGAGAGCCCTTCTCTACAATTTGCCCTCGTTCCATCATCACAATCAAATCTGCGTTTCTTACAGTACTCAACCGGTGAGTGATGATGAACGTAGTTCGATTCTTCATTAGATTCTCCAATGCTTTCTGAATGAGCATCTCGGTCTTTGCATCAACAGAGCTTGTAGAATCGTCAAGGATCAATATCCTCGGGTCTGCTAATAATGCTCGAGCAATTGCTATACGTTGCTTTTGGCCGCCAGATAATGTTACACCACGTTCCCCAATTTCCGAATCATATCCATCTTCGAGGGTCATTATGAAATCATGAATCATTGCTGCCTTTGCAGCACTCTCAACTTCTTCCAACGAGGCTTCTGGTTTCGCAAATGCAATATTCTCTTTGATTGTAGCACTGAAAAGAAACGGATCTTGATGAACCATTCCTATTCGCTTTCTGAGATCATCAAGTGCATAAAGTCTGATGTCAATCCCATCAATACATATTGTACCTGGAGGTTCTACTTTGATGATTGCTCCTTCAATCTCCACGCTGTCATTTTCTACCAAGTATTCAGCATCACCAATCTTCAATTTTCCTTCGGTGACACTGTAGGTCTTACCTCGAAAAGTAACAGTGCTATTTGTATCTGCGTCGTAAAATCTTGGGATTAGATTCACGAAACTAGTCTTTCCCGATCCTGTTCCTCCTAACAGAGCAACAATCTGACCCGGTTTGACATTCAATGTGACATCTCGGAGAATGTAGTTCTCTCCACTATAACTGAAGAAGACATTATCGAAATCTACAGCACCTGCAAAATTTGAAGCATCAACTGGTTTCTCCGGGTTCATGACTGCATCTTTGGCATCTAAAATAAAGAAAGTACGTTCACCAGCGGCTGAAGCTCTTTGATACATGCCTACTCCCCAGCTGAGGAATCTAGCAGGCATCATCAACATACCAATCAGTGATACAAATCCTACAAACTCACCCATAGATAGAGTACCTTCCACAATGAAGAAGCCGCCAATGTAAATTAGAAATCCAACCACAGCTCCAAATAGTGACGGGAGCATTGGATGATAGAATGCCATGAGTCTACTAGCTTCGACCCTGAGATCAAGGAAACCTTTGTTTTCTTTCTCTACTCTTTTTGCTTCACGCGCTTCAGATGCGTAGGATCTAACCACTTTATGACCAATAATATTCTCAGCTATAACCGAACTGAGGGAACCATATTGCTTTCGAGCTGCGTAGAAGACAGGTCTTACTTTCTTAGCAAAAACAATGATGAATATAGTAATAATCGGTAAGAGCACCAACATGTAGAGCGTAAGATTTGGACTCACTAGGTACATCACAAAGAACGTTCCAATCAACATGGATATTCCAATCAATATGACTCGGAAACCCCAGAAGAGAAACTCTCTCATTGTTGTAACATCAGTAGTAACTCTAGCCAATAGCTGTCCAGTTTCGTTCTCGTCATAGAATGCCAGGTCTTTCTCCATTAGACTATCGTAGACTTCTTTTCGAATATCATAGATCACTCTCTGGGAGTTAATAGCAGACCCATATCTTGCTATTATGTCAAAGAAACTGTATAGAGCTCCTAATGAAATGTAAAGCAAAACGTAAGGTATCAACTGATCCATTTGATTTGCAAGGATAATATTGTCGATGATATGAATAGTGACTAAGGGCGTGATTAGATTGAATACAACACCGATGACTGATGACAAAAGAAATCCAAAAAAGATTACTTTGTTTCTCAGCGCATAACCTGTGAGTCTTCCAATATGACCCAATCTTTCAGCTCCTTTCTTTTCGAGATTCTTGTTTATGATAAGAGTTGTGAAGTATGCATGTTCAATCAGTATCCATTTCAGCTGCATTTCCCTGCAAGCAAAGTTCCCAAGTTACGACATTCTTCTAATACTGATTCCCCAGGATAGTCCTTTGCTTTAATTGGCTGATCGATAACAATCTCTGCATTGAGTTCTATCAGTCTGTTGGCAATCTCATCTGGAGCTTCTCCACTCCATCCGTAAGAACCGTAACTCGCGGCTGGAATGCCCTTCAAATCTGTAAGTTCTGATAGGATTCGCTTCACCATGGGAAGTACTCTCTTCATTCTGGTAGAGCTACCTATCGCAAAAGCGCAGAAATCTGCCAGTCCATTGAACTCTTTGGCATCAATAACCTCGCATTCAGCATCAGCAGCTGTTACACCTTCACATATTGCCTCTGCCATTGCTTTTGTTCGCCCCCGAGTACTCTCGTAGATAACTCCGACTTTCATCTTGATTCTTTTCGATATTTGCAATCGTGTAACAAAAGACTATCGAAACAGGACATTACAAGAACACCACTTTGCTGATAAGGAGCAACTTATGCATTGCATATGAATATGTCAAAAGAGGTCCGAAAGAAAGCAGTCAAAGTTTGTAAGATACTCATCAGCAAGTATGGCAAAGAAGTGAGTGAGAGGAAACTCCCCCCGCTTGACGAGCTTGTGATGACTATCCTTAGCCAACATACAAATGATGTCAATATGTTTCGTGCTTTCAAAAGTTTGAAAGAGGCTTACTCTTCTTGGGAAGATGTCCTTGCTGCTCCACAAGATGAGTTGGCTGTGACTATTCGTTCATCTGGAATGTTCAATCTGAAAGCAAAACGAATTCAAGCAACCCTTAGAGAAATCCAAGAACGAGTTGGTAAGTTGGATATATCCCATCTTGAAACAATGGAGATTCCAGAGGCAAAAGAATGGCTGACATCTTTACATGGCGTAGGACCAAAGACTGCTGCAATAGTTCTGTTATTCTCGTTCGAACTTCCTGTGTTACCTGTTGATACCCATGTTTGGAGAGTAACAAAGCGATTAGGTATCATCGATATGAAGGTTTCACGAGAGAAGGCTCATAATCTCTTGGAACAGATCATACCCCTTGATTGTATTCCATCTCTAAACAAGAATCTGGTTCAACATGGTAGAGAGATTTGTCGAGCACAGAATCCTAAGTGCACTGACTGTATTTTGAATCATTTCTGTGACTATTATTGTTCGCAGAGTTGATGGGTCACTATATTACATACCCCGATCTTCATTACACTGATAAAATGACAATTAAATTACGTAATTTTATCAACATCTTAAAAAGGGCAGTCTATTTTTCTAAAACAAACACCGATTTAAAGTCCTAGTGGAGTAATTAGCAGTTGCAGATAGTCCTCACACCTGATACATTATTTATCATTGGAATAGCTCTTGTACTGGCATATTTCGGTGCTGAAATAATGCAGAAGATCGGAATACCTCGCATTCTTGGTTTCATGATTGCTGGGTTAGGTCTTGGTATGATAGGTGTAGTTGACGAAACAGTTAGGGCTACTCTGTTTCCTATAGTTGATTTGGCTCTGGGACTCATTGGCTACAATATAGGACTGGAAATACGAAAGGAAGTCTTCAGTGGACAAACACGTAGATTATCTGTTATCCTTATTGCTGAGTCTATACTCACGTTTATTGTTGTAGCATTCCTGACTTGGATGTTACTTGGGGCATGGCACATTGCGATTGTTTTTGGTGCGCTCGCTAGTGCCACTGATCCCGCCTCTACTGTTATGGTAATTTGGGAAAGAAAGACAAAAGGGAACCTCACTGACTCACTAATGTTCATTCTGGCTTTGGATGATGTCATTGCAATCCTCTTGGCTAATGCAGCTATCTCCCTAGCAGTTTTGTACTATGCTGCACCAGGAACAATAACAATTTTGACGGTAGTACTGACATTGGCCTTTGATCTAGTAGCATCAAGTGCAGCAGGTGCCATACTTGGTTTTGTCATGGTATATTTTGTCAATAGAGAGGATAGCAGAAAACAAATTCTAGAGTTCGAACTTGGAATGATAATTCTTCTAGTGGGTCTCATGTCATGGTTTAATCTTAGTACTATTCTCTCTTGCATGGTGTTTGGATTCGTTGTCGGTAACTGGGTACATCCTGATAAAGAGCCAATCAGTCACACCCTGAAAGTAGTAATGTCCCCAATAGTGATGATATTCTTTGTAATTGTAGGAGCCTCAATCAACCTATCGATCATTGCTGAGGTGAGTGTAATACTTCTCGCTGGTGTTTATGTTTTAGGTAGAACCTTTGCGAAATATTATGGAGCTCGTGGAGGAGCTCACATTACAAATACGCCCCCTCTCACCTCCAAATATCTTGGTCTGTGTCTAATGTCACAAGCAGGAGTAGCAGTAGGGCTCTCACTAGTGGTAGAGCAAAACTTTCTTACAATTGGATCAGCTGATGCAATATTCTATGGGGTGCTTATTCTGAATGTGATTGCGCTCACTACCATAATTCTACAAATATTTGGACCAATCGCAGCCAGTGAAGGTCTCAAGAGAGCAGGCGAATATCCTGAATATCTTGTTACTACTAAAATTAATAGTTTCAACCTACAAGATAATGGAAAGTCATATCCGCAAAGCTCTCTGCTCACTGAGAGTGAAACTGATGAATTGCTAGACCCCGAACAACGGGATAATGATGGCTCCTGAGCATATCGATTATTAAGATGGTTGACATTCCTGATTGACCATGTCAGATCCAAACTGTATACGTGATGAGCCTTGGCAGATTCTGTGTCGTGTTGTAAAGCAAGAAGGAAATTGCGCAGCTGGACACAAAGTTGGCGATGAGGTTCTATTCACTGGTGATGAAGTGAAAGGGAAGATATGTATCAGTGCGATGTATTCTATGTTACCTAAGATTTATGCGATGATGCACAATGCAAAATTTCCCTGGTTAGATGATCAGTGTGTTGCAACACATGCCTGTCCCGATGGTTTCAACCCTTTGATGTATGAACTGCGCCGAATTCCACGTGACTGAATCTACTCAGCATCTTCCTCAAGTACATCAGCGTTGGGATCCTCATTTGGATCCAGTAATGGGGCAAATGCTCCTTGGAGGTCCTCCAATATGGCATCTTTCTCAGGACGATTTGACATAACTGGAGCAACACGACCAAACCATCCACAATCTATGCAATACAATGCTGGTTGTAAGCCCCCTGGAAAGGAACCGAGATCTCGAGCTGATGTCAGGTTAATCAATCGTGGACTTTTACAGAGGGGGCATACTGCGATATCAACATCTTTACCCCTCTTTTTCCACTCATCGAGGGCTTGTCGCACAGCCATGAGTCTTCTTAGCTCTTGCAATTCTTTTTGAGAAAGTTGCCCAGATAGTGGTCTTGACGCCATGGTCACCAAGATAATTGATTGAAGAACCAATTTACGTTTTGTGATAGGTGACGGTTTGTACCAACCACAATATCAGACGAATTCATAAGTCCTGGAATGTATAGCAGCATCAGGTGTTGCCATGCCCATCAACCGAGATTGGAGTAAACGGATTGACGTCATTCTTGTCATCCTCTCTGTTGTTATATTATCCACAGCTCTATGGATATGGGTTACCGCGATGCCTGTTGCAAGGGAAACGGTCTTCTTGGCAACCACTATCGCCCTCGTCATTTCCCTAGTCTTGATAGTGAATGTTTCAATTCTTGTTGTCCTCAGATTACAGAAACGTGTATCACATCTAGAGGACCTTGTCGCCAGTAATGCTACCAAGGAAACACCTCATGATGAGAGAGTTGTTGTAGTCACACTGACAAATACAGAACGTCGTATCATTAATCGTCTTGAGGAGAACGAGGGTGAAATGGCTCAGGATGAGCTTCGAAGAGTTACTGGTCTTAGCAAATCTACACTCAGTGTAACTCTCTCCGCGCTAGAACGAAAATCTATTGTTAGTCGAGTCGAGAGTGGACGTACAAAGATAGTCGTTCTAGAACAGAAGGTCACACGTTAAATGTGGATTGTAGTTTCATTGGTCTTTTGGAACGATTCCGGACCATCATAACCCTCCAACGCCATCGTAAGGAGCTCATTGTTATTTTTTAACAATGGTACTGAACCGTTCACAGAAAACCCCTATTATAGTAAATATCCTGCTGATGTCGTAGGAATACATGATTTTCGGATGTATGAAACGATGAAAACTAGAACATTAAAGCTCGCCAAACTCGTTATGCTCACAAGCATTTTACTCCTGGGATTAGGAGCGAGTGCAGTCGCCTCCACCGTGACTGAACCAGTTAATCTGGATCCGATTGTCAATCCATTCACTGAGATGCTGCCTGGAGTCTATGTAGCATCCCAGTGGTGGAATGAATCGGGAAACGATTATACTCTAGATACTAAACCTGGATATTATAGTGAATTCAATGATACCCAAGGATATCAGTACATTGCAGAGTTCTATGTAGAAGATATCTATGGCACCCCATACACAGTTTCAGAAAACAGCATATCTAACTGGACCTCTGACTGGGCATTCTCCAATCTTCTTGTTGTTGTTGTCCTTGATCCAGATGCAAGCTACATTTCATGGATGGCCGATCAAGAGTTCTATGATCTCTGGAGTGTTTTCTGGGGACCAGAGCAAGGAGCACTCACAGGAGATGAAGTATTCATCTACTCCTCCTTCTACTACTCAGACTATAATTCCAGTTCATACTACTTAGCAGAATACACATGGTATGATGAATACGGAGTTGAAGTCAATGCCAATGATGTAATTCCATATCTTTCTGAAGAATATCAGTGGGCTTCGTTCATGAATGAAACATACGAATATGACTATGATTGGAACTATTGCAGCTTCGGATATGATGTCAACGAGATGTTCAAAGTAAATAATACTGAGAAATGGGAGCAGCATTACTTCTCGGGACTTAGTGTGTTCAATGATACAAACGATAATGGTCGAATGGATATTTACTACAGTGAAGTAGAGTATGATTTCGATGAGGATGGGGTAGTTGATTGGGTCAGTCATGAAATGAATCTAACCACTTCAGAACTTGTCTATGATTTCTATTCAGATACTGCAGAACTTGGTGATATTGTCCTACCATATGTTAACACTGATAATCAAATCGAATGGAGTGCTGAAGTTGTTGATATCGAAGGTAATCTAGTGGAATATCAGCCATATGAGGTCTGGTTTTGCGAAGTATGTCCTAAAGGATATGTTCCTGTAGAACAAGAAACACTCCCTGTTGAAATTGACAGTCTTGAGCTCACCTTCCGATTTGAAACGACTGACGATGCAGCGGTGATTAAAATCGATCAGTTTGTTGGCGATTTTACAGATCCAGTTTCAGGTCTTATTCCCTCAGAGCTTGAAGGACTTGGACTCACACTCAATTATTGGAGTTCATTTTCTAGCTACACTATAACGAGCGCGTACCCGTACCCTTCCGACCCCGGTGAATATTTCACCACATGGACTGAAACTGGTACAATTTGGGAATCACTTCCAGACATCGGTCAAGAAATTCCTGGAATAAACACGACCCAGTGGATGGAAGCTCCATCGGAGCTGCTTGAAAGTGTAGCAGTACCGGATGGATTCCTTAGATTCACTGAAGAGACCTCTCTGAGTTCAACTATCGAATTTGGTGGAACCTATGTCTTAGGTAGCGATGGACTGACCTATGATGTTGGGACTGCTGTGATGCCGATGTACTTCTACGGGTCAGGAGTACAACTTGATACCACATCTAATGAACTGGCAGGGTCAATGGATGCTTTGTGGGGATGGGGTCAAACATACTACTATAGCTCATGCTATGCTACGTGGGATGGTTCCTCTATAACTCACGATCCTATCTTCTCAGTGTTTCCAATGAATTCTCCTGCATCTGCAAGCGCATTCATATCTGCGCTCATTAATTCTTCAATTATCATTGGAGCTCTTGGTGCTGTAACAATCCTTGCAGTTTGTGTGAGGATCAACAACACGAGAAAGTAGTTGCCACCACCCAGGGAGCGGTCTTCCGCCTTCCGCTCCCACCCTTATTTTTTTCAAACCTGGATCGGATATTGTCATATTATTGGAACACGTGTTCTAACAATTATTCAGAAGATGACTTGATACCGCTAAATGAGATGAATGTTCAAGATTCCTCCATTAGTAGATCAATCGAGTGTGTTTCAAAGAACCCTGTGATAAGGCCATTAATTGATTCTCGAAGATGATCAATCTCTTCCTGAAGTTCAGATGTGATAGATTTGCCCTCTTGCCCCATCTTTGCTGCATGGAATATCTGGAACTCATCATTGTAATGAGTGATGATACTGTAAATGTTCCAAAGATCTATCCTGACATTATCTGGAATGTAACGTGCAATTCCTGACCTGATTCCAAGAATCCAAAACCCCTTTCGAAGAGGAAGATTTGTCTTCAATAAACTATAGTTGATACGTAACTCTTCAATCAAATCATTTTGGAGTGAATTTCCCGCCTTCTGATTATTCCTGATTTTAAAATATTCACCCAAGGAAACTCCTGCCAGAACACCAAGGAATATCGATAGCAGACGGTAACCATCACTGACAATTCTTTCTATGCCATTTGGTAATAGTAATTCAAATAGGATAGCAATAATCCCCGTACTAATAACAACAATAAAGATAGCAATCCAAG
>JABCTV010000153.1 GCA_018238205.1 Candidatus Thorarchaeota archaeon | reverse complement strand
AACCGAACATCATCCCGGACTCTATGTCCAGGAATGTATAGGTTTCGGGGAACGGTCTTTAGAATGAGAATGCTTCAGATACACAGTGATGGCTTTAGCTATGAAGCAAAGCGAAAAGCGCTCAAGAATGCAGAGGATCTAGAGGAGAAAGTCTACAAGACTGAAGATTCCTGCTTGGTCAATTTCATTGCCGCTGAAAAAAGCGATGAGTCCAATGTGAAAAGCGCAGCTAAGAAAACAGCAGATATGATTGCTGCTGCAGCTGAAGAAGTGAAAGAAACCAATATCGTAGTCTATCCTTGGGTGCATCTTACAGAGACCCCTTCAAAACCAAGCACTGCTATGAAGCTACTAAAGACAGTTTCAAAGGATCTTGAGAAACGAGGTTTGAATGTTGTACAGGTCCCATTCGGTTGGTACAAGGCGTTTGCTATACACTGTAAGGGACATCCGTTAGCGGAGCGTTCCAAGGTTCTGGACATTTCAAAAGAGATTGCAAAAGGTGCTGATGTTGATGTCACTGAGGGAGAAGATCTTACGGCCCTTCAGGCTGAAGAAACGGCGACCTCCAAATTCTATATCGTTGAACCAGACGGTACGATGACTGATGTCAAGGAATTCAATTACAAGAAGTACAAAGAACTACAGCTCTATGTGAACTATGAGACCGCAAAGGATCGTACAGTTCATGATGCTCCACCTCACATCGCGATTATGAAAAAACTTGAGCTAGTGGATTATGAATCAGGATCTGATGCGGGAAATTTCAGATGGCCTCCTAGGGGATTCACTCTAAAGAAGGCGATTGAGGAGCGTGTCACTTCAGAGATGATAGACTATGGAGCACATGTAGTCCAGACTCCGCTTATCTATGACTATGAGCATCCATCATTGAAATCATATCTACAGAGATTTCCATCACGTCAATACGTTGTACGAAGTGGCGACCGCGATTATTTTGCACGGTTCTCAGCATGTTTTGGGCAATTCCTACTAATATCCCAGGCCACTGTTTCACACAAACAACTACCCTTGAAGCTTTTTGAGATTGCACCATCTTATAGACGTGAACAGAGCGGCGAGCTTGCTGGAATGCGACGTCCTCGCGCATTTACTATGCCCGACATTCATGAGATTGTTTCTGATACTGAGATGGCAAAAGATGCTGTCAACAATCAACTTGTGTTTGTCCAGAAACTGATGGATGAGCTGGAGTTAACCTATGAAGTATCATTCCGTCTTCTTCGTTCATTCTTTGAGGAAAACAAGGAGTTTGTCATGAGTGTCGTATCAAAGATTGGCAAACCTGTCATGATTGAGATCTTTGAAGAACGATATGCCTACTTCGTCTTCAAAGGAGAATGGAATGTTGTTGACCAGCAACAGAAATCAGCTTGTTTGGCGACTATACAAATCGATGTTGAGAATGCTGAGCGCTTCAATATCAAATACATAGATGATGAAGGAAAGGAACAGTATCCGTTAATTCTACATACGTCTCCCTCAGGATCAATAGAACGCATTCTTTATGGTGTTCTTGAGCAGGCAAGCAAGGACATGAAGGTTGGCAAAGTTCCACATCTTCCACTATGGATGACTCCTGTTCAAGTGAGGATAGTTCCAGTCAGCGAAAGTTTTGTGGATTATGCGATGGAGTTGGGAGAGTCGCTAGACGCCGCTGGTATTCGATATGAGATAGATGATCGACAGCAGACACTAGGGAAGAGAATCCGCTCAGCTGAAAAGCTCTGGGTGCCGTACATCCTTGTAGTTGGTGACAAAGAGAAAGATAGCGGTGAACTCTCAATTCGCAGACGTGAACTAAAGGACCAAGTAAAAATGACGATTGATGATCTGATGGCGGAGATAACCAAGAAAACTGCGTTTGCTCCCAAACAGCGGTTATTACTACCTCATTTGGTATCACGACAACCAATCTTCTCGCGTGAAGTATGATTTCACTCAATTCTCTTTGAGCATTGGATTACTACAGGCACGTAATATCCCTGTAATATACTTAATTGTGGAAATACACGTTCGGGATCTATCAGAGGAATATTCATTTTTTTCCTCAATACCGCGTTATACGATACTGCTTTAACCTGCCGTGCGATAAGTGAAAGTTGTCATCGCTTTGAGGAGAGAATGAGATGAAAGTATTGGTTATGGGCTCGGGTCAAATGGGCCGAGGAGCGGCTCACGATCTAGTGAAACAAGACAGCGTGGAACAGATTATTCTGGCTGATATTGATCTGAAGTCGGCGGAAGCTTTAGTAAAAGAGGTTGGACCTAAAGCTGTAGCAGAGAAAGTTAACGCAAAGAAACGTACCGAATTAGTGAAAGCCTTTTCAAAAGTCGATTCGGTCATCAGCGCTGTCAGTTACACTGTGAATATACTGCACACAGAGGTAGCCATAGAAACTGGAACACACATGTGCGATTTGGGTGGTGGTTGGGCCATTGTTGAGAAGCAACTTGAGATGAATGATGCCGCTAAAGATGCAGGGGTCACAGTCGTTCCGGATTGCGGCCTGGCACCAGGAATGGTTAGTGTTCTGGCCCGACATGGCATAGAGCTTCTTGATAGAATTGAAAGTGTAAAAATCAGGGTAGGTGGACTTCAGCAAGAACCGAGACCTCCCCTAAACTATTCCCTTATTTTCTCAGTTGAAGGTCTCATCAACGAATACGTTGAACCATGTGTTGCTATACGGGACGGAAAAATCGTTGTGGAAGACCCTCTAGTAGGATTCGAGGAATTAACATTCCCTGAGCCCTTTGGAAAACTTGAAGCTTTCAACACAAGTGGTGGAACTTCAACACTACCACATACATACCTTGGTATAGTCAATGAGTTGGACTACAAGACCATCCGGTACCCGGGTCATGGACACAAGGTTTGGTGTCTTCTCAAACTTGGTCTCATGAACTCCGAGTTGGTTGATATAGATGGAACCAAAGTTGCTCCAAGAAGGGTCCTTGAAAAAATGCTTGAGCAGAATCTACCTCCAGCTGGTAAGGATGCTACTCTAATTCGAGTAATGGTAGAAGGATGGAAAGGGACAGAATCTCGTAAGATTGAGTACGAAGTAGTTGATCTATATGATGATGCAACTGGTCTTACTTCAATGATGCGTACAACTTCCTTCCCAGCGGCAGTAACTGCAATGATGATGGCTGATGGTCGTATCACTGAAAGAGGAGTTCTCACTCCTGAACGATGTATACCTCCTGAACCGTTCATCGATGAACTACGAAGTCGAGGTATTGACATCAAACAAAAATCAATCTAGTTCATGGAAGGTTATCGGGTCCTCGGTAACGCTTATCTGGAATGGTGCCTTTGATTGAGTAGAGGTTGCTCCATTTGAAAGTTTTAGTTATTAATGGAAGTCCAAGAAAACATCGAGGCGCCACTCATGGCGTTGTTTCCTTATTCGTCGAAGGTATGAAGGAAGCAGGAGCTAAGGTTGAAATCATCTCTAGTCGTGATCTAGAGATTGGAGATTGTAGAGGATGCTTCAATTGTTGGGGAGCAACTCCTGGAAAGTGTATTCAAGACGATGACATGACAAAAGTCTTAGATAAAATTGCTTCTTCAGATATCGTCGTTCTGGCAACACCTGTCTATGTAGATGGTATGACAGGCTCATTGAAAACTCTCTTGGATCGTTCTATACCTCTTCTACATGGCGAATTTGAAATTCGTGATGATCATTGCCGACATGCACTTCGTTCGCATGTCAAGAAGGGGAAACTTGCTTTGATTTCAGTATCAGGTTTCACTGAGATGGATAATTTTGATCCGCTAGTTATTCATGTCAAGGCCTTGTGCAAGAATATGAGCCGAGAGTATGTCGGGGCAGTTCTACGTCCATATGCTTGGATTATAGAAGAGGCTGAGAAGCACGGTGCACAGGTGTCTGACATTTATGATGCGGTGAAACAAGCAGGACGTCAATTAGTAGCGGACGGTAAAATGAAATCGAAAACCCTCGATATTGTAGCGCGTGATTTTATGCCTCGTGAACGTATTGTTGAAATAATGCAAGGTGCCTTCAAGGG
Organism: Candidatus Thorarchaeota archaeon; assembly: GCA_018238205.1. Lineage (GTDB taxonomy): Archaea > Asgardarchaeota > Thorarchaeia > Thorarchaeales > Thorarchaeaceae > SMTZ1-45. The sequence continues at coordinate 2,825 of JABCTV010000153.1, read as the reverse complement.
CAAGTAATTCTTGCGTAGATGGGAAGCACTATTCTATAACCCGTTCTCGGTATAATCATGATAAAAGAAATTCCTGCTGATATGCTGGATACAATTGACCCTCTCATAAATCGTTTTCTTGAGAAATCAGCTGAAGGACAAGCACCTCCCAATTTTTTGGATCTCGTTAAGACATCTGTTTCGGAAGGGAAAGCCTTTCTCTATGGAGCTTATTCAGATGATGACCTACTTCAAGGCATTGGGATATTTGGTAATGTATCAAAACGTCTTTCATTTGTATATGCAAGTGGGAATGTAGATTTGGAGATTGAGTTGATTGATTCAATTTTCAATAATCACTCATCTGATTGTCCATACATTCACGCGGGGGGGCCTTCGGTAACAGAAGCAATTTCTCATCATCTAATTGAAATTGGATTTAGAAAGTTAGATAGAGCATACATGACCCTCAGTAGAAAGTCAATTGAAGACATCGATAATCCAGAGCTATCCGATGGTATGAAATACGAAGTGTATGATAATTCACAGATTGACGAATTGTCCAAAGTTGTTTTCATCAGCAATGAAGGTAACATCGATCAAATCGTATTCCCAAATTTCTTTGGAACAATTAAGGATTGTAAAACTTTGATTGAGAATATTGAGAATAATGTGTATGGTGAATACAAGAAACCATACTCTTGGCTCTTGATAGAAGACAATCGGATTATCGGTGCATGTCTAATGACCATTCGAAACAAGGGTGATACAGGATATATCCCTGACATCGTGATAGATCCAAACTATCGTGGAAAGGGGCTAGGTAAAATGTTACTTATTCATTCCATGAAGAAAATCATTGTTGGTGAACCTGATATTGTCAAGGTGGATTTGGATGTGACGTTAGAAAATGATGCTAGATTTCTATACAAATCAGTTGGTTTTGAGAATGTTAGAGAATACTCGATGTACACATGGGTGAATGATAGGGAATGATTGATTTAGAAGATAATGCAATCAAATGAAAATCCATGTATCCATTTCTAATTCAAACTTTCGGAAGATATTTAATTAGAATAATCATGTGTACAATCTAACAGAACACTTAGCGTTGTTCTGAAAGGGTGGATTAGTATGAGGATTAAGGCATATCTAATTTTAATTTTCATTCTGCTTGTCGTTTCTCCATTTTTTATTCAACCTAGTGGATTCAATAATAGCAGAGAAGACGTACAAAGAAATTTTTGGACTGTAAGCTATACTGATAGTGGTCCGATTCTAATTGAACACGACGATGATTTCGCCGCGTTAGGTTTTCCTGGAGCAGGTTCTGAGGTTTCGCCGTATCTAATTGACGACTTGAATATTACGAGCAATCTTGAGTGTATCACAATAAGAAACACACGTAAATACTTCAACATTACAAATTGTTACTTTGCACCTGAATCCGAAGAATATTCAGTTGGAATTTCTTTGGAGAATGTTACAAATGCCTTTATTGGTTCTAACATTTTTACTAATAAGACGTATGCGATTCGATTCAACAACGTCAATGATTCTCGATGCGTTGACAATGAAATTGTTGGAACTGTCAGCTTAGGTATAGAATTTTCACAGTGCTATAACTGTGAGGTGGAACAAAATCAAATTTTCGGCATTGATGGGTATCTAGGAATTGGAGTCAAAATTTCACATTCTTACTATTGCAATATAACTGAGAATGAAGTGTCGAATTTCTACACTGGCATCAAAATTGAAAATTCCAAAAATTGTACACTCGATCTAAACCAGCTCAATGATTTTAGCTATAGGTCCGGATCGCTAATGAATTACCCCTCAGCAATAGAAATTTCTAACTCACCAAACTGTACAATCATGCAGAATAGAATCTATGATAGTCCTTTAAGCGGCATACTCCTAGTGAATCCTATTTCTGTTGAATGTAGTAATAACATATTGACAGGTTGTGGTTTCTTCCCACAGGGCTTAATGCCTGGGAATCCTGGATTCTCGACAATGGGTGATTTAGTAAACAACAAATCAGTTCTTTATGTTTGGAATCAGACATATTCAGACATCGATGGGTCTCTGTATGGTCAGGTCATCCTTCATGAAGCAAAGTTCTGCTCAATAACCGGTGGTGCGTTAAATGAGGCATCAGTGGGTTTGTACATATCGTCTAGTACTAATTGTACAGTAGAAGGCACAGAATTCTCTGGAAATCATTTCGCTGCGGCTATCATGTTGTTAAGTGCTAACTGTACATTTGATAACTTAATACTTGATGGCAATTCGCGTATTCAAAGTGCAGCGAGTTTAATTTGTGCAAGCATTTGGGTATACGCCAGTCAAAATGCTGTAGTCACTAATTGTGAAATATCTAATTCTGAGGGTGCTGGGTTACTTATAGCTTCATCACCATCAGTTGTAGTGACTAATAATGTGTTTATGAAAAATGGAATATACTGCTTTGGTGGAATCTTCCCCATGAGAAGATGCAATGTGGTTGTCTTACCAACACCGCCTTTCCCTGAAAGGATTACGATTTTGAACTTCACACCTTCCATGATTCCTTTCTTTGGCAAATCTATTGTCTTTGTTGTCTTTGATTAAACAGCGGGCCTGCATTGCAAGTTTCCCTAATCTAATCCAAATACCATAAAATGTTAGAACACCCAACAGTCCAAGTTGTGAAAGGATTTCAAAAAAACTGTTGTGCCAGCGGGGCAGTGCTGAAATGGACGTATCGCTCATATGGCCGTCTGGCCGGCGCACAAGATATCCTCCCCAACCACTTCCCAGTATAGGGTGTGCCTTGAACGTATCGATCGCAGTTTCCCATCTTC
>JABCTV010000152.1 GCA_018238205.1 Candidatus Thorarchaeota archaeon | reverse complement strand
GCATCTCTGCAATCTAATCCCAACTATTTGATAATGATGTCAGGGAACTTAGAAATGACCAGGTCATTGAGATACTTCATGCTTGGAGCTTGAGCGATTTTTACAACTTCTTTGAGTATCTTTCGAACCTCGTCATATTGTCCCTGTCTGTGACAGAGTTTGGCCTTGAGAATCTTTGATTGGGCAGCAACACCAGGTAGATCATTCGTCTTAGCATGTTCTTCTAGCTTCTTCATCCAAGGTCCGGACGATTCTATTTTTTCATCCAATGATTCCTCTGTGAGCATTTCGATTTCAATCTCTGTGAGATTGAGAAGACATATGTTCTGAAAGACAAGAATAGGGTCTTCTTCATAGAATTTCAGCACTTCTTTGAAGTTTGTGACAGCATTTTCAAAGTTACTCTCTGCTTTGTCAAGAATACCTTCCACCATGTTGTACCACGCCATTGGCTGTGAGTCACCCGACTTTGATACTAGCTCATGACAAACGACGATCTCAGCCTTTGCCTCATCGAACCTACCAAGAATGATCAATGCCCAAGCTATTTGTGCACGAGTATATCCAAGGTCTCGGTTTCTTGAATCTTCCAGAGCGAGTGTGGTCTTTGCTAGTTCCAGTGCTTTCTCTCCATTTCCAGCCTGGTTGTAGTGAAAAGCGATGACACCGTTTATCCAGATTGTAGAAAGACCTAATGACTCTCGAATTGTACTGTATTCAAATTGATATTCGAATGCAGCATCCAACTCTCCCCGAAATCCCATGATGAAACCTAATTCACACTGAACCATACCAATCCCATACCTGTATCCTAACTGCTCGCTGAGTTCTCTCAAGGAGATTAGCAGGTCTATTGCCTGTTTTACATCAGAATGCTTGATATGATTGGCTAGAAAACGGAGAAGATTTGCTACCATAATCTGGTCATCGAACTTTCTTGCTATTGTAAGTGCTTGTCTTAGTAGTATCACTACATCCTTTCTTTTATACTCCCTCAGAAAGGCATTTGCTTCAATCCAGAGGAGAGATGCTTTGAAGAACTTCAAATCCTTGTTCTCATTCACACTAGAAGTGATTGCTTCAATTGGTCGGACATCGACATCAGACTCTGTGAAGAGATGCTCCGCGTCAATCCTCCAGGTCAGGTATAGGTGAGTCACTATCCAGTCATTGGGAGCAACATTGAGCGCTTTCACAATAGAAGATTTCATCTCATCCCAACCAATTCTCAGACCTTTTTGCACCTTAGTGATCAGGAGTAGAGGTTCAGCTAGGTCAGACACCTTTCCAGCTGTTTCCAACCTATCAATCAGCTTATAGTAACTGATACGGTAGGGAAAATAGAATGCAAAGTACTCTAGTAATGGAGATGAAGGCTCTGAACATACTTTGTCGCATAGTTTTTCTGTGAAGTCAGTAATATCTTCTGCTTCTTCCATTATCGATTGGAGTGTGGTCTTAGTATCTTCATCGACATGTGGAAAACACATAGTTATGGTACCAAGTGGCTTCACTCTCAGACCTCAGGTTAGCGGAATTGATAAGATTAAGCTGATGTTGTACATCAATGTTTTGGTATTCATTTTGCTACTTCGACTGACCTATCTAGCTAATACTTGACAGATTTGGCAAGCTTTGAAAGTTGTCACGAAAAGCATTCTCATCTGTATAAAAGTGCTAAAAAGTTAAAAGTCGCTTTCAATGTAACAAACTGGGTGTGTATATTTGAGTCGGCATGGCAGTAGACCCTTATTTTCAATAGTAATCATAGTGATTCTTGTAATCCCAATAATCGCTTCTTTTGGTCAAAATACCAATGAAGTAGATATGGAAACAGATAGGACAAATAATATCCAGCTTGCAGAAACTAGCGCAACTTGGCATGATGATTGCAGCTCGACAGATGGATGGATATCTCAGAACACATCGTCAGGATTCGATCCAAAACACCCCATTCTGGAGTCGGGTACACTTTCCAGTACAGGGGGATACTTGATTGTAACAGGAATAGCGGACCCGGTAACGGAACGAAAAGGACCACTATTCATCAAAGAACTGGGAGATACAGTTACGATTGATGCAATCGAGATGTTCCAGGCAGAAGTCGAATTTGCTTACGTCAGCAGTGAATATGGTTTCTTGTCAGTCTACCTTTTCGATGAGAATAAGCAAAAAGCAGTCATGCTCCGCCTACACGATGCTTGGGCTGCAAGTACGAGTCATCCAGAGAGCGTGTACTTCACTCCAGGGGAGGCTGGGGATGGAACAGTCCATGACGAGAGTTTCTTAGGATCATGGAGTGGCCATCTTAGGTTCTGGTATAATGAGAGCACAGGATCTGTAATTGGTGAACTGGATGATGGCACACCTAATCGTGCAACCCTAAAGACTGCAGGAAACTTTGACCCAGATAGATCCATCAAATACATTGGTATCCAGTGGAGCAGAGCGCAAGGTGTGGCTTATGGTGAAGACTCCTATCGCCTCTTAGATGTGCAACTAACTTACGATGTTAGTGAAACATCATCGAATTGGTTAACTGGATGGAATCACAGGAAGTCACATGAGATTTTGGGTAAAACTGGAGCAGGTGTGAATTATCAGGTGCCAATTATAGTAAACTTCGGTACGGGTACTGATTCTGGCAACAGTGTTTACTGCGATTCGAAATGTCAGCCAGATTTTGATGATATCAGGTTCACCAGTAGTGATGGAGGAACGTTATTGGATTACTGGAGAGATTCCTATGTTGAATCAGATAATGCAACCTTTTGGGTAGAGGTCAAAGACAATTTAGATTCCAATGTTACGATATTCATATACTATGGCAACACTACTTGCACAACAATAAGTAATGGAACCGCGACATTCATACTCTTTGATGATTTTGAAACTGGAACTTTAGAAAGATGGGATGATGATACTGGATGGTCGATTAGTGACACGTATTACACTGCAGGCGAATATGGTGCATATAGTCCAGGTGGAGCAACTCAGTCACAGCTAAGACATAATATGAATCAGACCGAGGGTTTTCTGATCAGTATTGATGCTCGGACATTTGACAACTTCAATACATTTCCATTCTTGATGAGTTCGGATGTGGGTTCATGCTATCCGTGTACATTTGGGTGGACTAACGTTCTTTATCATACTGGTACATATAGTGACTGGCCTCAGAACAGCACAGTAAGTTACAATACATGGTACACTATGCAGATTGGTTTTGATATGAGTCTTGGTAAAATTAGAGGATGGAAGAATGATAGTTACATGGGAGAAGTAGATTTTGCTTCCACTACTGGTGAAACACCCTCACGGATACTTTCCTTTAGACCTGCAGGAGGAACTCAAACCACAAGACATCTGGCTCTAGACAATGTGTACATTCGAAAATGGGTTCCGCTAGAACCAGCTCATGGATCATGGTCGGATACTGAATCATGGTTATCTGGATGGGATTATAGAAAATCTCATGATATCAATGGTGCGAGTGGAGCTGGAGAAAACTATCAGGTTGAGATAACCGTTCACTATGGATATGGAACCGATTCTGGAACAGATGTATTTTGCAAGCAACAATGTCAATCAGATTTTGATGACATCAGATTTACCGACAATAATGGATTCACTCTTCTTGATTACTGGACTGAAAGCATAATTGATTCTGATAATGCTACTTTTTGGGTTGAGGTCAAAGATGACCTCAGCGATAACACAACTATCCACATGTACTATGGAAACTCCACGGTGTCAACTCTTAGTAATGGTACGGCGACCTTCATCTTTTTCGATGATTATGAGAACAACAATCTGGACAGGTGGGATGGAACTACTGGAGCAGGATATTCATGTGCGACCGATCAGGTTGTGCATGGTACATACGCATTGAAATTCCAAAACACTCCAGGAGCAGATATCATCAAGAATCTGACCGAATCAGGTGACGCAATAACTCATGATTTTATGGTACATACTTGGGTGCGTGATGATAATCAGCTGCGTGGGGGTCATGCACCACTTGTAAGGTCTTTATCGCAGAATTGGGTTTATGCATGTCGAGGATACAATACTCAATTTTCATACTTCCAAGGTGGATCGGACTATGTTCATTGGCCGAATAACTACACAGGCGCTTCGGACACATGGTTTGAGATGGAAGTTGGACTCTCAATGAGTACCGATGCAATCCATGCTTGGAAGAGTGGTTCCTACATGGGTTCTATCGGACTTGTAGCATCGAATGGTGTCAGTGTTCCAGATGATCTCTACCAACTTGGATTTGGTCAACAATCCGCCTATGTCACATGGTGGGATGATACCTACGTAAGAAAGTGGGTTGAGAATGAGCCTACTCATGGTGCATGGGGAGAAATTAGTGAACCTCCTGTTCAAGCATCCATTAATGATGTCGAAGATTTTGGGTACGAGGCGGGCGTATCAGGAAATGTGATCGAGTGGACCATTGAGAATTTCAATCCAACATCATATGAACTCTGGAGAGATGGAGGTTTACTTGTTACAGAGGTATGGCCAGGAGGATCAATGATTGAAGTCAATATTGACAATCTCTCACCAGGAGCATACAACTACACAATTATTGTCTATGGAAACAATGACGTTGTAGTGTCAGATATCGTAATTATCACAGTCACGGATACTACAAGTCCAAGTTTAGGAAATCCTCTGGACATCATCTATGAATATGACACAACAGGACATTCGATAATCTGGTCTGTTTCAGATCTCTATCCAAATGAATATACAATCTACCTGGATGAGGTCTATTTTGCGAATGGTACATGGACACCGGGACCAATAGCGCTGGATATTGATGGTCTTGCTCTTGGGGAGTATAATTATACAATCAGAATTAACGACACTATAGGTAACTCGGCTACTAATACAGTAATAGTTACAGTTGTTGATACAAATTCACCACTCATCAATCATCCATCAGATATCCTAGGTGATATAGGAGAAACAAGTATCCAGATTACTTGGCAACCAACGGATCTCCTTCCACTCAGCTATGTAATATATCAGAATGGCACACAGATTTCAAGTGGAACGTGGATTAGTGGAGAGAATCTAACTTACACCCTTGAGAGTCTATCTGTCAGTTCGTATAACATCACAATCGTAGTCTGGGATACCTCAGGGAACTATGCTACTGATACTGTATTCATATCAATAGAAGAAGGTTCAATCCCAGGTATCGGTGACTACATGGTAATCATCATCTCATTTGGTAGTCTCGGAGTGCTTGTGATTATTGTTGGTTTAATATGCCGAAACAAAGGAGGACCAAGGCAGAGAAGTCCAAGTTCGTATGATTGGTAAGATAATGTATAGGAAAAGGAAAGAACTCCAAGGCATGCAGCTCCCATCACTAGGAGAAGCATGCTTGGATTAGGCTGCAATTGAGAATTATACAGGCTTTGCATGAGCCCTGACAATTGCTTCGACCTTATCGAGTTTAGCCTGTATATCAGGATCCTTGATGTTGACAACAACTGAAACGTCAATATCTGCAATCTCGTCCTGACCCTTCTTGTTTTCGTAGGGTACGTCAACTTGGAAGTTGACTCTGTCATTGATCTTTGCTCTGAATCCCTTTGCTTCCTGCTCGATGTTGTAACCACCCCTAATCGGGTAGAGAACTCCATAGTTCACCATAGTGAAACCTTCTGTAATTCCCTTGGTTATCTGCTCCATGATTGATTTGTTGTACATGTAGCTACCAAGTTGAATTAGACTCAGGAATGCGAATACACCGCCTCCACTCACTCGAGCCTTCTTAGCTTCCTGTACACCTGTTGCGATGATACGAAGGTCCGAAACGAAGACTTGACCCTTAATCACGGACTTGCCGGTCTCGACCCAGCCATCACAAATGACTGAGAATTCCTCACCAGGTAGTTTACAGAAGTTCTGGACGAAGAATCTCTCATATTCAGCTAGTTTGTCTGCTTTCCTTGCACGCATCATCTTATCAAACAGAATGTATGCCTTTTCCGAGAACATTGCAGGATCCACTAAAATAGCATCCTTCATTATCTCACCAAAAATCTGGAACTCAGAAGTTTCAATCTTTTCAAAGGCTTTTCTCAGCTCATTTCCAACGTGGCCAGATTTTCCTTTGTTCATTTGTTCAAGGACCTTTTCCCTTAGTTTGTCAAAGTCTACACCCATTGTATTAACCTCAAAACTTAATTAAATCAGTTTTCAATCTTATTAATTCAATTATGATAGACAGTATATATTGTACACACAAAACATGGCGATAATCGAGAGTGGCAAAGAAAAAATCTCTAATAGTAACGCTTAGTTAAAAAAAGGAAATGGTGAGATTGCTCTCACCATAGTTGGAATGCGTTGCTTGGATTGCCATCATATTCCTGAGGATGATGAGCACCTCTAGGATATGGATAGGTTGCAGTTGCAATGTCAAAAGCTAGTTCCAGTTCAGTTCGCGGGTCAGAATCAAATATTTGGATTAGTGAATACTCCAAGAAGAAGTATGTCCAGAAGAGTTTTGAATCAGTATTCTTTATTATCTATTATTAATTGCATATTCCCACATACAATAAGTTTATTACAAGTAACATGTAATACTATTACAAGGCGTTCGGACGATTCCATCGAATCGGAAGCGTCACTTCGACCAATATGTGACCTCCATGGATAAACATCGGCACCTAATGCCTATTAATCAAGCGAGGAGAGAGATTTGAGTACAAATAGTAAAGCAGGTAAAGTGGCTGTTGGAATGTTTTTGATTCTATCAGTTATCGTATTTGGATCCATACTCTATGTAGGATTCACAAGCATTAACACCGAAATCGTTGTAATCGATACTGCTATGGAGGATGTGGTTACTGACGATGAAGGTGTTGAAATCGGAGAATACCTCCTAACACAGGA
>JABCTV010000151.1 GCA_018238205.1 Candidatus Thorarchaeota archaeon | reverse complement strand
TCACATAATTTTCTCTGGCCGCCCACACGAAGACTTTCAAACTCTCTAAGACCCAAGGCTGCACGCATTTCTTCCTTCTTCGGCATCGCACCAACGACATTCACAATTCCATTTGCGACTTTGAACATTGCTGAATTGGAAGTAAGTTTGTACTCCTTTATGATGTGAAGCGGAAGACTCACACTACTTCTGGAACCTCGATCGAACTGGATGAGTCTATAGTTCGTTAGAATATATTCTTGATGTTGAGCAAGTACGCGCTCATTTTCAATTGGGATATAGGTTAATGATGACACAGTTCATTTCACCAGCTGAATCAATTTGTCTGAATATCAATGACGGACCCTTTAGCGAATTAAAACATTGGTTGTACAGGGTCGTTTTGTCCTAAAGACCATTTAACCCTGCATATGACCTTGCATCTGTCTTGGAATTGAAATGTACAACACATCTTCGAATCCAAGGACTCCATGTCCACTAGGATTTACAAGTTTTACATAATCATCGAAGACATCTTCGACTCGAACATTCGGAATCTTGGCCAGAGTGTCTTTCTGTGTATATCTAAGATATACCGTGAAGGTCTGTCCAGTAGTTTTCAAATCTTGGAAAATGCTTCTCCAGTCAGGCAAGCTCAAAGTTCCTCCGTACGCTACTCTCCTTTCCGGTGTGCATTTAATACTTGCTGCTTAGGTACTACGTATTGAAAATTCCATCATACGTAATTTTTGGTTCAAGCTTCAGGTTCCTGAACACATCTTGGATTTTCTTTTCAAGACCATTACTTACCTGCGCTTGATATAGATGAGTCCAGCACTTCTGCTTACAATCTGATGAACCAAATCCTCTTGGTCCCGGATTGACATCAACCATTTTATCAATACTCTTAACAATTGCACATTCTACTGGAGATGAACTCTCTGACCATATCGAAGCTCGTATTTTAGAATCTGAATCTAGGAGATGGTCTATGTGCCAATGGATTGTCTTCTCAGACCGAAAGTGTCTACGTATACGATTCTCAAGATTTGTTGAACCCATTCCCATTGCTGACCCAACATAGATCCATGTGCCTTTGTCAATGGACAGGTTTCCAAGAGATTTGAGTTTCAACAATCGATTTTGTTTGAGATCAATGATTAATACATACGCACCTCTCATCCAATTTACTCTCCCGTTTTTCCAAGTGAGTGTGTAATTCGATATGATGTCATTGAAAGAACTCTTACATGAGTATCTGATAAGCATCACTTATCGTCGATATGGTCATAAGGACTCGGATAGTTCCAAATTTGTAGAAGATGGCTTCAACTGAAATTATTCCAGGTATTCATGTCATAAGGGGAAAATTTGCAGGAGAATTTGGGTTCATTGCTAGTTACCTGATTGTTAGTGAGGGTGAGGCGTTAGTTATCGATCCTGGAACCGCGGGAGACCCCGGTGATAATGTTGTGAAAGCACTGAAGGATTTTGGGTTGAATCAAAAGAGCGATCTTGTAGGTATTGTCTGTACACACGGACACCCTGATCATGCAGGCGGAGCAGGTCGCTTACGAAAATCAACTGGTGCTCCAATCTTGATTCACAGTGGAGATGCTGAACTACTTAGAGACCCTTCTTCTTTTCTTAATGAACGGCTTCTGATGGACCGAGCTCAGCGTCTATCAATGAAATTCGACAAGGGCCCACTTCGTGTAAACTATAGAGGTATTGAACCAAACAGTTTCCTTTCAAATGGGCAGCAGATACAGGTAGGTAAACTCTCTCTCAGAGTAATTCATACTGGTGGTCACTCTGCAGGTCATTGTGTCTTCTATGAAAGTACCGAGAAGATGTTATTCTCCGGCGATGAAGTGAACAACTTTCCTAATGAACCACGTAAATTCTATGTGGATCTTAGTGGAAGTATTGTAGCGAAATTAGCTGCGCTGGATGAATTGTCAAAATTAGATATAGACTATCTTCTCCCTGCTCATGATGTTCCAGCTCTCTTTGGGGATGTTAGCCTTCAATTTGAAGGAGTTCGTGATGGTGTTATTCATCTACAAGATACTATTCTCTCACATCTCGAAGCGAGGGGAGAGGCTGATATTGAACAACTGGAGTTTGATATAAGACAGTCTAGAAGTGTGCCAATACCAGTGACTATTGATGCTCTACTTGCAACAACAATCAGAGTCACACTCGATGGGCTTGCAGAAGCTGGTCTCGTTAAAGATTTGGGAAAAGGCATCTGGGTCATGAATTAATTAACGAAACAGTTACAGTCACGCTAGATTCAAATGATACGACATTGTTTTTGGTATAACTCTAGTGCTAGAATTCTACATAACTGAATTACGGAGGATACACAATGAGTGGAAAAAGTCGAAGAAACGTGCAAACCACAAGTACTGTAGAAGCAATCAGAATGGCATCAGCATCAGTATTTGGTTCAACGACTGGACTTGGTTATCCAGTTGGGAGTGCTATTGGCACAGGAAGTATGCTTGAGCAAAATTCACAGACAGTGTCAATGAATATTGCACCACTCATCTTCACAATCCAAGATACAATGATGTCCTCTGAGGGACTTGAGCTATTAGCCATTGAATGGAATCTTGAGCGTACTCCAGGTCCAGGTGTACTTCCTGAACAGCTTGTTGTTGCAGGTGGAACTGAAGGTGGCGTTGGTTCTCATGTGTGTGTTCTGACCTGGGAAAAGGGTGTAGTTGATCCATTCAAGATTGATAGTTACGTGAAGAATCTATCAAAGAAGATTGGTGATATTGAAAATGCGGTCCTCAACAATGAGATGAATTATGAACTAGAGGGCTTAGCAGTAATGCAAAGATTTGCAGACCGATTGAACAGTGTTCTGTTTGTTGATATGATTGACCGACATTTTCAAGGATCATGGGATTCATTCCAAATCAAAACTGATCATGTAGATGTTGATGTGGTTGCCAAAATGGATGTCTTCGATGATTTCACAGTGTTACCTCCTACGATGAAAATTTCCCATCAGAGAAGTCTTGATTTCATGTTACCTACTTCTGGAGATAGTGTTGAACATTTCAAACATCGCGTCTTAACACCGAGTGCAATAGCTATGCTTACAAAAACTGTTCCAGAAACAGGTCGTGACATACTGGCTGAATTGAATGTGTATGCATATGCTATGGAAGAGGCTGATGTAGTAGAATGTGTAATCCTGATTCTAAAGGAGTACCTCCAACGTGAATCGCTTTCTCTTTCTGAACTGGATTCGTTCAAAGTTAAAATTGAAGAATTTGTAAACTATCTTGACGATACTGTTGATGCTCTTGACTTCATTGTTGAGAAACACCTCAGCTCTGGTAAGAGTTTAGATGCTGATGGTCACAAGTCTGCGCTTCTAGCTGATATTGAGAATGATAGTGATAGATTCACGGGAATTAAGAAAACATTAGCTCAAGAACTAGTTAGACGCTTCATGCAATCTCTGGAGAGGGACGCAATTGGCTCTGAAGAAATTCGTGCTTGGCAACTAAAAGGCACTCTAAGTTATTCTGTGGCATACGCGAAGAAAGTAGCACAGTATTTTTCAAGCGAGCTTAATCAGTATCTAGTCGTTTCTTCAGCGCGTGAAGCCTTCTTTTCCGCACTTCGAGAGTTTCGTCAAGAAACCATCATAGAAGGCATGGAATCAACTGATATCAAGCTCTTCGAAAAATTCTATGCAGAAGTGCAATCAAAACTCAATGCTGCTTTCTCAAAGAAATCCTATGAAGGTACAGAGTATGATGATTTCAAGCAATTGATGGATGTAATCACACGAGAAATGATTGAAACCTTCAAACATATTGATGTATGGAATTTGATCAACTTTGCTGATGTAGCGGACATTGCTCGTTCTGAGATTAAGAAGAAGTATTCTGTTCCTCAATCCGATGATCTCACTGAAGATGGACAGGCTATAATGAAAATATTGAATGATTTCCAAAGTACAGTTTCAGAAGTCATTCCGAATGTAGCTGATACCATACTATCAAAACAATTCATGCGTAAGATAATTGAACGTATGAATTCTGAAGGAACAACTCTAGGATATGAACTGGCTAATGCAGTTGCAAGTGCTGGTGAAAAATCTGAGGAATGGCAAAAAGAAGCACGCTCTTGGGTTGAAGGTTTTCAAGATAGTGTTGACAGTTCCAAATCTGAATCTGAAACTCTTCTGACATTATTACAATTTGTTCACGAGGTTCTTGGTCAGGTTGTGACTGCCAGTTCTCTGGCTGACCGAGTTAAAACCGAAGCTGATGCTAAGGAGGCAGTCTACAAAGCTGAATTCAATGTATGGGAAGCTGAGTGTAAAGAAATTGAGACTGAAAATGAAGGAATTCGTCAGCGAAACCAAAACCGCGAAAATTTGATAGCTGCGGCAACTAGTCAGTTTGAAACTGAGCAGGCAAACTATGAACGGGAATTGAGAGAATATCAGGATAAAATCGAACAAAGAAAGGCAACAATGGCTGCTGCTACACCTGATGGAACTGGATATGTTCCCGAAGCACCTCCTGCTCCTCTAGAACCTGAGCGTCCCTCACCACTTGATCCTCGTATTGAAGCGATTAAGAGAGACCATCCTGCCGCGCAAGAGAAAACATTTCTTCCCGAACCTAAACCAGATCAATCTATCCGTTCCTATATTGAGTTACGTGATTTACTCTATGCCAAATTGTCCGAGATGAAAGAACGAGAAACAAGTATGGAAGAAACCTTTGCACGACGTATTCTTAGACTGCAGGCAGAAGGAATGGGGGCTGCTGGTGACATCATTCTCAACATTGGAGATGATTTCAAGGAATATCTTATGGAGTCCCGAATCCGTGGACTGGGCAGATTACTTCCTCGAATATCGCGAGTATATCTACGAAATCCCAAGAATTCTGATTTACTCTATCTTGTGACATACGAATATTATGCTGACAGCTTGACTGTTTCTATTGGGAGCACATTTCTGAGGTGATATGAGTGTCGTGGGTACTAAAGACAAGACAAGGCAGCGAAGCTGGAAAGGAAATTCTACTCCGTGAAGCATTAGCATCTCATATGAGAAGTACACGAGATAGACAGCTCTTTTCCGAGATTCTTGCTGAAACTCAACCTCTTGAAGATGTATTCTCTTTCTTTGCATCTTTCTATCTTCACAGTTATCAAGGAATACGTCTTGTCAGTGCGACAGATTCTCCAGAACATACGCCAGAAGAGGGCAAGGATCAACTTGGACAAGAAGAACGTCGTCAACTTGAGCTTGAAGTTCGTCAGTTATTTGCCGATAAACAGCGTGAAGAGATTGATACTTCCCGCATTTTGAGTGAATTAGTAATCAGATTATGTGATGAACTTGAAGGAACAGATAGTTCAACCCCTGATATCAAAGAGAAGATAATTGGTCTTGTGAAGGAATACTTACACAAGATACCTGGTGAGTATACTCCTAACCATGATATTGACCTTATTCTGGAAATAACTGGATGGGGTCAACAATGGCGTGATGAACTCTACACTAAAGCTTCAGGTCTCAAGGAAAGCTCAATGTCGTTACGAGAGGAACTTCTACGTGACCACCCATCGGAAGTACCCGAAACAACCGTTTTGAAGATGGGGTTAGAACACATTTACGGTCATGCAGAGTACGCGAAAGGTCGCTTGGTTGAGGCATTGGTTCCTGCTCGTAGTTGGGAGGCAATCGCAGATGCAATATCAAAGAGATTTTGTAAACCTATGGCAGATTTGAAAGGCATTAAGACTGCCAATACAATTAGACTTGGCCTCCTAGAAATCATTGAAGAAAACTTTGATACTCCAACTACAATTGATGATTTTGAAAACCGTCTTGGGGCTTATGTTACAGGCCCTCTTGCAGATATTCTGGCATCTGAACCTGATTTAGTGCTGGATATCCTCTCAAACCTCCTTCAAATCAGTGAAGATAATTTGAAAGCACAACTTCGCAGAAAAGGGATTTCTGATGTTGCTATCATTGCTGAGGGTCTCAAGTCATTAACTCAAACAAGTGCGGAATCTCCCTCCGGCCCACAGGTAAGCAAAGAAGAGATGGAGATGGTTGAACGTTCTTTGAAAACCCTCGAGAAACTTGAGAATACTATGAACCGTCCAGTCAAGGGGCTGCTTAAATCAAAGGGTCTCAGATCCTTAGAGCTGGATAAGATTACTCTAGATACGCTAGTGAAAGATAGGAAAACCCTTGTGGGAATTGAAATTGAAGTATTAGAGGAACTCAAAAAGAAGATGAGAGTTCCGCCCCCAGAAGAGATTGTTCGTTTGATGGAGATTCGTGAACAGGTACAAAGTGGTGCACTAAGTAACTTGGGTATTTCATCAGCACGTGATTTCAGTCAACAGAGAGTAGAAGAAGAAACCACCGCTTCGATTAGACTTGATATTGTCTGGCATTTTACAACAAGTATTCTTACTAATCTTACGCGAGTTGTCGAATCATATATTCGGTCAAAACAGGATTTACTAAGAATCAAAGCGCTTCTGAAGAGTATCTACGAGGACACTGATACCACACTCCAGTTTCTAAGAGAAGAGATTTTGATTGATCTAACTTCAATGCGTATCTACGAAATGAAAATAGTTCACCCCGAACTTGATGCCACCAGTATTTGCACTTGGATGCATGCCCGACTTTCAAGCAAGGATATGATGGCTGCTAGAAAGGATCTTGAGAACACTCCAAGCCCGGTATTCGAAGGGATTATTGACAAACCTCTTGACATGGAGAGTCTAGAATTCGATAACTATGCAATTGCATATGACATAATGCAACGCTTCCTGAAACAGGAACGTCTGGAGAAGATAGCGAAGGAAGAATATGCATTTGAAGCTAAAGAGAAAGAAGCACGTGCAATTGAATCGAAGAAAGTTGGAATAGATGTACTGATGTACCTTCATAACAAAGGTGCCACAGTATTTCGT
>JABCTV010000150.1 GCA_018238205.1 Candidatus Thorarchaeota archaeon | reverse complement strand
GTTCTTCTACTGTTCCAGTTGTGCATCCGGTTTCCATGCAGATGTGAACGCGGCCAGAAACATCCTAAAGATTCAAATTAAGCCCACTGCCGTTGGTGGGCGGACAGCTTGATGTTCAAGTTTGTCCAAGAAACAATCAATGGTTGCTATTCATAATTAGGCGAGGTCTAGAGGGATTTGACTGTTAGTTGCCTCTTTTCTCATAACTCCATATGATACAGCATCAAAATATCTACTCAAATCCCATTTCCATGACTTTTTCCGACGGTCCCACATAGAAGATACCTTGGTTGTAGCACCGATACCTGCAGCTACAGAATGAACGGAATATCTATGGACCTTTGAGATTTCATCCCTCATGACATTGATCATATCTCGACCTGAGCCTGTAGGAAGTGCTGTGCTCAAAAGTACTCTCTTCTCCTTATTCTCCAAGTTTTGTATTTGAGACTGATACGTCAGAGGAAGCTTCGCCCAGGCGGGAGCAATATCTCCTGCAATCTCGGGACTTAGAAGGCTGATGACACGGTCTCCAAGCTGAGGAATCGATACATGAGCTCTTGGGAGAATAATCTTATTTTTCAGTAATTGAAACCGTTTTCTAAAAGCTGATGACTCAGATAGATTGGTTGTCTTTACGATGTCTCCAGCTGTTCCATCAAGGTTCTTGATGAGGGCATCCATCACAAGAATTTCCGCTGACGTAAATTTTGTAGGTTCTGCAATTGTAGGAGCTGGGATTTCTGATAATGTCAGAGTGTCCCCACCTTTACGAAGCATCAATCTAAAATGAAGGAGGTCAAGTTCCCAGCCCTTTTTGTGATCAAAGTAGGTACCATCAAAACGAGGAATCCCTGTTGACAGTCTCCATACACTTGCGTTTGTAGTTGCATCCCTTAAACTGCGTACAACTTCTATCATCTCACTAGTCTTAGTATGTGGGATATTTACAACGATATAAACAACTGAGGGACTACCATCGATGAAAAGCATCTTTTGGCAATATGGTCCACTGAGTACCAGGGAGGGATTTTCAAGAATAATGAGCACACGATCTAGACTAAGACGATTTGGATTCAACATGCCTCCAATTCTTAGAACTCCACTATCGCTTAGTCTCTTTTGAGCTCGGCGGCTCTGAGCATAGGATAATCCCGACTTCTTAGACAAATCCTTTAGTGAATGTCCGGGCTTCATTAACACACACTCGAGGAAAGGTAATTCTGCTCTTGTTAAATTTGATATATTTTTCTCCCAAAGGTTGACAATTAGACTGGTCACATCACGTTGAGTTATGATTTTTACTCCTCCGAGATTTACGACCTCTTCTAACCTTCGTGACAAAAGAGAATGAAGACTACCTCGATATGAAGTAACCATTTTACGAAGCTTCTCAAACTCTGCATCCGCCTGAAAAACTTCTAGCTGTCCACCTTCCTCGAAGGTTTTCACAATCTTTAGGATTGCAGACGCACTCGGTGATAGTTTACTTTCAAAGTTTGGAATTTTGTTTTCGAGCAATCCTATTTCATCCTGACCCGGTGATTCAATTTCTGGCTGAGTCACTAGCATACCCCCTGGCATTAGTCAAATAGCCGAGTAATACCTATGGAATGGTTCTCTGAATTCAATAAAAGGTCGTAAAATTTAAGGTGTCAAAGGGGGTCGCTTTCTTTCCATAGGTTGGAGAAGTAGCTCGAAGACATTGCTGCGAATACATTATGGGAGGAGTATATTCCAAGGGACTCGCTGTTCTCATCTCCACCGGTCAACATGATTAGTGTGTATCTCTGATCTACTACAAGACCTGCACCGAAAACACGTTCTCGGGTCCTGATCTCTAAATTTTCAGGAATTATCTCTTTGAGCGTATCAGTTAATGAAGAGGTGAGAATACGTACTCGTACTCCAGATTTCATTTCAAGGATGCGTTCGACAATCGTATCGGCATCACCCGTTGTGAGATCAAAAGATGGTAGGGATATAAGAACATCTTCCTTAGCCGCCTCAAGCATTTCTATTGATTTCGCGAGAATAGATGCCCGACCATGAATAATCCAGACATCTCGCGTTGTTGCCTTTGTTTCCTTCTCAAAATGGGGTTGAAGCTCGTCAACAACAACTTTGCTTGACACCTTGAGTTTCTCTTCCAGATCAAGTCGGATGAGCCGCATAACTTCCGTAGGACTCTTCGCGACATAAATTGAGGGGCGTCCCTTTTGAACCTGAATAAACTGCTTCTCTTCAAGTCTACCAAGGACATCATAGATACGTGAGAATGGGACCTTGGATATACTCGATACATCAGAAGCTGACATCTGACCGCCATCAACCAGCGCTAGGTATGCCTGAGTTTCATACTCTGTCAAACCCAGTTGCTTGAGTGCCTTTAGGGTTGCTTCACTCACAGTCATCTATAACACCTAACTTCGGGTCAATAAGTTCAGACTTAAGGATTGTCAAGAATAGACGTGTGCCATTCAAGGAATGCCCTAAATGCTCTTGAGCGATGAGATATTCCAATTTTCTCTACAAATGTCAATTCTGCATAGGTCTTGGTGAAATTCTCAGGAATGAAAATTGGATCATATCCAAAACCCTCATCACCAGATTGACTCTTACTGATTTTGCCATGCATCTCTCCCACGAACGTTTTCAGATGCTCACCGTCACAGAATCCAACAGCTGTAACAAACCTAGCAGCTCTATCTTGCACCCCTTCAAGCAGTTTGAGGATTCCCCGACATCCTATAGATTTCAGGGCAAATGCTGCATAAGCACCTGGAAAATCTTTCAGAGCTGGGATAAAAAATCCAGTGTCATCTAGAACCACAGGCTTCCCAAGAGTCGTATACGCATGTTTTGCAGCAGCAAGCGCTATTTCCTCAACATTATGAGACCGTATCTCAAATTTTTCAAGATCGGTTGTTTCGAAAGGAAGACTATACTCCTCAAAGAGGGGAGTCAGCTCCACAAGCTTGTATTTGTTCTGTGTGACAAGAACAATTCTATCCTTTGACATATGCAAGCACTTCTTTCATTACACTATATGAAGACTTTGTCTTTGAAAGATCGTACATGCCAGTTGCATTCCACAAAATGATATGGTCTAGTCCTTGGAGGACATACTCCTCAAGCTGCTTGATTATCGATTCGGCATCTCCAGTCATATAGAAATCTTCCAAGATCTCCTTTGGTACTTCTGCAATCGCTTCCATTACCTGAGCTTTGTTGTATCTCATAGGAATGTAGTCAGTTAGTGAGTGGAAGTCATCTCCAAACGGATGACTGTAACCATATTTCTTCCATTCACTATCAGGTAGTAGAAGAGCAAAGGCTTTGGCTAAATCTGTGTTCATCAAACGCTCACAGACAGACTCATCCTCATCAAGAATGCACCAATTCCAGAGTGCTGCTGTAAACTCTCTATCGATATTTTTCTTCTTTCTGAAATCCTGAATTGTACGAAGGCTCTTTCCAAAATCTTTCGGCTGCAAAAGTGTTGGTATCCACCCATCTCCATATTCAGCTGTGATTTCAAGCAATTTTGGTCCTAGTGCTGCAATCCAAATCGGTGGGGGTTTGCCTTCCACCGCAGGACGCAAGGACATCACTGCATCTTTCAATTTCCAGAATTTGCCATCGAAACTGAATGGTTCATGCGTTTCCCAAATTTGACGGATGATTTGCAGAGCCTCTCGAAGTTTGCCTACCTGTCCACTATAGTTCAATCCGTATGGCTCGACATTCACGATTTCTCCTGCACCAATACCTAATACAGCTCTTCCATTGCTGATGTGATCTAAAGTCAGAAATGTTTGTGCAATTTGCACAGGATGCCGACGAATAGGTTCTGTAACGGCAGAGATCAGTTGCACATTCTCTGTGACCGAAGCACAAGCTCCCATAATTGAAGATATCTCAAAATAGGTATGTGGCGACTGCTGTAAGTATGCTAGCTGGGTTACTTCCGGAATCCATATACTCTCAGGAACAAATCCCGCAAAATGATCTGGAAATGCCATACTGTCGTATCCAAGAGCATCAATTGTTTTTGCATTCTTCAATGCATTTTCCCATGGCGGAAGAAACGGTCCTGGTGCACCAATCTTCAAATCACTAAGACTAACCATCTACTCACACATCTCTGCAAAACGAATTAGTGCGCGCTTAACTTTATCAAAGTCTTCCAGATGCATAAATTCGTCAAGTCCATGATAGTTGTTATCGTCTCTGAGTGTTCCATAACACGCAGTAGGAATTCCGTGTTTGGTGAAGTAATAGCCATCATTGCCGCCCAAATCTGCTGAGATTGGTATTTCTGGATCTACAGCCTCGTGAACTGCAGTATGGAATGCCTGGATGAATTTGTTCTCTGGATCTGAACCCCATCCTGCATGTTTTGTTTTGAATTTCAGAGTCGCCTCTACTCCAGTTTCTTCTTTTGCTTGTTCAAGGAATTTCTCAATATCTTTGGCGACTTCTTCTACATCCTCTTCTGGAACTGTTCTACAGTCAAAGGAAATCTCCGCCTTACCTGGAATTGTATTGGTCTTACTTCCCGCCTCATAGACAGTCATGGAAAATCTACCCCATAGTGTTTGGTGGGGACTTCCTGGAGGTGCAGGGAACTCAGATTCGACCTTTCTTCGAACATCGATATAATCGAGCATGACCTGCATCAATGGAATCGATAGATGGATTGCATTATCAAACTTGAAAGGATAGCCAGCATGACCCTGAGTTCCATGGACCGTGATTGTACCTGCAATGACGCCACTTGCTCCTATACTCACATACTCTGGACCTGAGTCTACAACAAGACAGAAATCTCCACGAATCTTCGGTGGACCATTCATGAGGTAGTCTATGCCGTATTCTCCCCCGATTTCTTCGTTGCAAGCTATGAGTATCTTCCAATTTACCTTGGAATTTCCACCGTTGATCAAATCTTTCGCGGCACTCACACAAGCAACAATATTTCCCTTGTCATCACTTACCCCACGCCCGAATGCTTTGTCCTTCTGCATTGTGAGTTTGAAAGGAGGATATTTCCAATCCTCAACGTCACCAGCGGGTACTACGTCATAATGAGTACAGAGTAGAACTGTTGTCTTGGCTCCTATATCCATGGTCGCAACCACATTTGGTTGTGGAATTCCATCATGCATCGAGTCAAAGATCTCTACTTCGAGACCAGCTTCTGTGCAATATTTCTTGATCACTTCCGAACAGACTACATAGTTTTTCTTTTCATCACTATTAGTATCCAGTTCAACTATCTCTCTAAGGAAGTTTTCTTCCCATTTATCCATCTCAAATCCTCTCCAGGTATGCTGAATAATATACAAACCTTACTGATTAGTATTATGAATGTCCGCCATTTCAAGGAGTTTTGGAAAAAATTGAAGGATAGAAAATACTCTTCTCCAATCTTTTCGGTATACTACTTACTCTTGAACCAAGTTGCGTACAATATGGTTAACGTCAATCTGTTCTGGCTATATAGGAAAGAAAAATTAGGGAGTAAACATCCTGCTAGCCTGGGTTTCTAGATTGATAGAGGATATATTACAATGAATGAAGCAGTGGAGAAAACGTCAGGGCGTGCTTTGAATAAACTGTTAGCGTTATTTGTTTGGCTCTCTCTCATATTCTTATTTTTAATGGGACTTGTAACTCAAATACACGGAGTCGAAATGGTAAACCGTGTGTTTGGTTGGTCAGCTTGGTGGTATCGCGAGAATTCCTTTACGATTTTTACAATATCATATGATACGTATTTCATCTATGCACCTGTGTTCTTCTTTCTTCTCTCTTTCTATCTTCTGTTGCAATGTAGGAAGGACCTTGACGGGAAACTATCTGTTTATGCATCTCTTAGCTCATTCCTCACAGCATGTATTTGGGCAGTCTTCATATTCAATAATCTGACCGCAAGAAGCTGGGATGTGTATCTTAATTCAATGATCCTCTGGGTTGGGGCGATATTTTTCTTTGGTATCACCTTCCTCCTCATTGGTTTGATTTTCCTGCACCGCGATTCTAGAACCCTTACCCGCCTTACAGGACTGTCATTCTTGGCAGTAGGTCTGATTGGTTCTTTTGTCGGGAGCTGCGGAGGAGCCTTCATTCCATGGTTCACTATTTTCTACTATCCATGGATTACGACTGCTGCAATACTCCCCTGTAGTTTTGCAATTATTCATGAAGTGAAAGCGGTGTGAAGACTACTTTGGGCTGAGTAGGTCAATGTGATATGCGATTCTTATAGATTAGTATGGAATGTCCAACCAGCAGGTCGGTTAACTCTCGACTGATGACCAGTAATTCAGGAAGTTCTGGCATAACTCTCAGAATATTCCTCTGAATATTAAGTTATGAATCGCACGATGCTTACTGCAACCTTACTTGTTGTAATAATAAAACGCGGATATACTAAAGACTGCAACCGCTCCAATCCACATCATTACGAGTGCACTACAAGTTTCAATAGATGCACCTGTCAATGAAAGAACTACGAGTGCCAGCGGGATCACAAAGAAAACGAAAGCAAATCCATTACGAGTCGCCTTATCGGAAACTAGCGAAGTACGTTCGTCCCGAAAATTCGTTCCATAGACAACGAATCCTATCAATACTATCTGAGGAAGAAGGATTGCAGCGGAAAGTGGCAAAGAGGGAGGCCAAGATTCAGTTGGTGAGATGAAGCTTACGATGAGTGATACAACAAACCACACCAAAGGTATAGTAGTCAACCATATTGCAATGCTCTTTTTCGATAGTCTTTCCAGATTTTCTTCCATTTTTGATTCACCTTTATTTCCTGAAATAATACACTCCCGACCCGTACACCACTGCCATAGAAGTAAACCAGAGGAATAAGATAATAGCTGGTAATGCGTCAAGTATTAGTAAATTCAGAGCCCACAGTGCCCCTGTCCAAGGCAACGCGATAAGGAGGAATACGAAACCATTTCGCATTGAGATATTGAGAATCTGTGTAAATCGTTC
>JABCTV010000149.1 GCA_018238205.1 Candidatus Thorarchaeota archaeon | reverse complement strand
TAGAATGCATTAGAGCAGCAAGAACGCGAGTGAATTGCATTTGAATCTGACTTTGGCTGGTCGCTTGCGGCTGCAACACGCCGGGTTTGCTAGCGAATCTAGAATATGACTTCGGAATCTTCTGAATCTCGATTCCATGCAGTTGACATCCTGTGCTGCTTTCCAAGGGCATCTTCCTAAGGTTTGTACATTCCGACCTTAAAGAACGCCAACAAAGATAATCTTCATTGACATATATTCCAACTATACCAAAAGTGACTGACCACTCACCTCAAGGATTTTGCCGGAAGCGAGTACTGAGCATTGCGGAGGCCCTCTATTCTCGAAGTCAAAGGTCGCTTTTGGCGGTTCTTTATAAGAAGTGAGGATGTGCCTGATTTTGAGGTAGGGGTCAATCGAGTTGATATGGACTTACATAGTTGTTCATGAGAAGAAAAATATGAGGTTATTGAAAATAAAGGGTCGAAATGGAGGAAGAAATCCATGACTGAGATTGTTATGATTTCAATTGGTAAGCTAATAGTCAGTAAAAACAACGTCAGAAAGAGTCCTGGTGATATTGATGAATTAGCCAACAGCATAGAACAAGTAGGAGTTCTAGAACCACTCATTGTTAGACACGTTGGTAAGAAAATCGAGGTTATTGCAGGAACACGTAGACTTGCAGCAGCTCGGAAAATCAAGTTGAAGAGTATTCCGTGTATTGTTAAAGAAATGGATGATGACACTGCAATGATTGTTTCTCTAGCTGAGAATATTCAACGTGGAAATTTAGATGATGAAGAAGTAGTTGAGTCTTATTTTGTCCTTAGAGAACGAGATTCGAAGAAGTGGACCCAAAGCGAATTTGCCAGACGGTTGGGGAAAAGCCAATCATGGCTGCGTATTTCGATAGCCGCTTACGAAGCTCTACAAAAACTAAGACAGACAGGATTAGATGTATCAATGAAGACGAACCCGAAACCAGAAGAACGAGAAAAAGGTGCAATTTCTGTTGCTCACCTCTATGAAGTTGAAAGAACAATTCGTTCCCCTGAAGTGCATAAAGTGTACGCAAGTGAAGACGCACGTGACAGAAAACGTGTTGAGCTTGTTGAAGCTGTTCGCGATATGCCTCGTGCTGATGCTAGAATGCTAGTTGAAAGATTCCGAAAAAAACCCGAGCAATCTATTGCATCAATGAAATCACAACATATGGCAAGAACAACCGGTGTGCGTATTGATAAGACATATCTGCCTCCTAGTGTTGCGCAGAAGCTTGTTGATTTAGCTGAGTCAAAACAAACAACAATGGAGGATATATTACCTGAAATCGTGGAAAGGGGTCTATCAAATAACCAGCTAACTCTTGAAGATTATGATGATGAAACAGAGATAGACATCGAACCAATGCTATCAAGAATAGAGGTTCCATACTCTGAGCAGTATCACCAGCAGAGGGTCTGGAACCTAAAACAATTGATGAAACATACCCAGTTCGATGTTCTAACGGTTGGCTTCAGTCAAAAATCGATAGAGAATCTAGTTGAAGAACTAGCGATTGTTGGAGTTCAATTACTTGTTGATATACGGAAGAATCCATTTAGTCAATACAAGCCAGAATTCAACAAGAAGAATCTAGCAAAAACTCTGAAAGCGTCTGGTATCAAATATGAACACATGGAACAGCTTGGAGTCACTCGTGATTTGAGGGATCGATTATACTCAAAGCGAATCACATACCAAGAGTTTTTCGATATTTATGACAAAGAGATATTGACTGTTAATCTGGTTGACTATCTCATAAAGCAAATCGATGAAAATGGTCCAATTGCGTTACTGTGTACTGAGATTTCACCAACACTATGCCATCGCCATAGAGTATGTAGGGTTCTTACCGAAAAAGGAAAGATGTGTTTCGATATTTAGTTACAAAATGGGGAGTTTCGTATAATGGTCGAGAAGAGAGTTATTGAAGATTTGATAGTACTAGGAAAATCAGTACCTTCTGAAATTCACAATGGTCGAGCGACGGTTTGTACAGCCGGATATTCATACGAACTTGGACTTGTCAGATTGTATCCAACAAACGTCTATTCACCTTTGAAGCGATGGAACATTGTGAGGGTTCCTGTTGAAAAAGACCCGCAAGATAGCCGATTTGAAAGCTGGAAAATCCAAGGTTCAAAACGGGAATGGACTCGACTACACGAGAAAATTGAGGTAGTGGATCAATTACATCGTTCTGAAAGACAAAAACTCATCGCGAGTATGGTTGATGGATGTGTGCTGGACTTAAACTACGAACGTAGAAGTTTAGGAATTGTACAACCCGTCATCGAAAAATGTTACTTTAAAGAGGAACCAAACTTTGATTCAACAGCTCAACAAGAACTATTCGGTGGATTCAAACCCACGACCAAAAAACAATATCCCGAATACCCTCGAATTCGCTATAGATGTACTGAATGCAAAACCAAAACGCATCATGATCAGCAAGTTCTTGAATGGGGCTTTTACGAGTGGATGAGGAAGAATCCAGACAACATTGAGCAGGTCTGGGAAAACGTAAGAATGCACTCAGATGATAGAGAGAAGTATTTCTTTGTTGGAAATCAACGAAATCAGAGAACATCCTTTATGATTATCAGTGTCCTAACATTCAAGAAATGATGCTTTTCGAAAAAGCATGAATATTCGTAAGATATGCGAACTGTCCAAGGGCTGGTCAATAAGGAAGAAAAGAGTGAGGGAGAAAACACATCTGATTTTCCTGTAGATCCCTAGAATTCCAAATGTCAGTCCGAAATAGTGAAAGAAAGTAATTCTTCTTGTTAGAACAGCAACATGTTTTGATAGCAATCTTAGTGGGGGAATAGTAATATTGGTACGGTCCCTTGTAATCGAAGGGGGAATTCGGATACAGTTCAATTAAATCAAGGCCGTCCGGTTACTATGTATTCCGGCCTGACATTTAGATAAGCCTAGTGAGGTGCAGAAACAAATGATCATGAAGTCGATTGAAGTGCATAACTACCGGTCAATAAGAAATGCAACTCTGGAACTCGATGCCCTTACAGTATTGGTTGGTCCAAATGGTGCAGGAAAGTCTTCCTTTCTTCGAGCTTTGGATTCATTCTTCAAAAAAGGAGAGCAATTTGATGAGGATGATTTCTACAACAGAGATACTAGTCAAAACATTGAGTTTGTACTCGCTTTCACTGAGCTTACAGAGGAGGACAAAGACTTCTTCGCAGCATACGTCCAAGGTGATGAGTTAATCGTTGTCAAGGTTGTGCGTTGGTTCGATTATATACCGAAGATAACATATCATGGCGAGAAGCTTTACTATCCGGACTTTGATGCTTTCAGAGCTGCTAAGGGGCAGTCTGAACTTAGGTCTACATACAATAGGCTAAAGGAATCTCTTGGATCACTTCCAGATTATTCTACCAAAGCCCCAGCTGAGAAGGCGCTGGCAAAGTGGGAGGAAGTCAATCCTGCTCGTTGTGAGAAACGGAGAGATGAAGGTCAATTCTTTGGCTGGAAAGGAGTAGGTGGCTCGTACCTAAGACAGCGTATAGAGAGAGTGTTCATTCGGGCTGTCAGGGATGCAGCTGATGTTTCAATCGACCGAAAGGGCACACCTATCTACGATATAATGGACGTCGTTGCTCGGCGTGCGCTGTCTGGTAGACCCGAGTTTCAGGAATTCCGTACTAGAACTCAAGAAGACTATGAGAAGATGATGGCTGAGATAACGCGGGAAGACCTGGCGAAAGTTTCTGATTCTCTTAACAACATTCTGAAGGGCTATGCCCCCAATGCGGGAGTTGAAGTGGATTGGGACTCGAAACAAACTATCGACGTGCCTCCGCCTTCGGCCGCGGTCAGACTTGTTGAAGATGGATTTCCCAGTCCCGTTCAGGCTTGTGGTCATGGGGTTCAGAGAGCATTCATCCTCACTCTATTACAATATCTTGCATCACTTCAAAATGCGCCTGATTTAGCGAGTCCTTCTCTCTTAATCGCAATTGAAGAGCCTGAGCTATATCAACACCCCACAAGACAACGTCATTTGTCACAGATTCTAGCTGCACTAGCTATGGAGGGCGAAACTCAGGTCGTCTACAGTACACACTCACCTCTATTTGTTGATATTGGACGGTATAGTAGTGTGAGACGGATTAGTAAGAACGATACAGGCTCAGCTACACCCATGGAAACCGTTGTTACTTCCGCAGCTGGAAACGAAATTCTTAGGGAAATTGAGAGAATCGATAAGCGTGACGAAGGACACTATAGTAGAGAATATCTGGAAAGCAAGTTGCAGAACTTAATGACACCATGGATGAACGAAGGGTTCTTTGCAAATACATTGGTTCTTGTTGAAGGTCCAGAAGACCTAGCCTTCCTGACGGGAGTTGCTGAATATCTTAAACATAACGTTGATGCGCTCGGAATCTCAATCATATCATGTGGTGGGAAATCTAGTATTTGCTACCCCTCTCGAATATTCAAGTATGTGGGGATTCCTGTCTATGTAATATGGGACAGTGATAAAGGCGACAATAGTCAGATTGCTTCAAACAAGAAATTCCTTCGTATGCTTGGATTAGAAGAGGAGGATTGGCCACATGGAATTGCTGAAGACCATGCCTGCTTCGAGATTGATATGAGAAGTACATTCATGGAAGAGGTAGGTGATGCCGAATTCAATGCAGAGATGGAATCATGTGCCAAGAGCTGGTCGCTTACCAGAAAGAAGGCTGAGAAGAATCCAAAGGTTCTGAAGGCGGTTATCCATGCATTAGCTACAAGGGGCCTCCGCTCAAGCACTTTGGAGAAGATTGTAAAAGAAATACTGCGCTATCATCAGAGGTCAACTGAGAGCTAAGGCAGTTTTTTCTGGCATGAAAATGGCCTGCTTTCGAATGCTCGAGAGCAATTCTATTTTCAGCTCTACTGGATTGCATACTGTCTGCAGAACTACACCGGCTCTTTGTGAAGAGGGTGATGAATTCTCTTCGGGATTAGTTGATTGTGTTTCGTCAGCGTGAACAGGACCCTCTGAAGATGATGACTATTATGATGGTGACTGCCGGCCCCTCTTCCATTCATGTTTTGTAGTAATGCTACAGGACTTGTCAACATATGAATCTGGATTGCAAGTTACAAGGTTTATATCCATACATGCGGCATAGGGAGCGTAACGTAGGAGGACATGCGACATCTATGCATCATTATTCAGAACCGAGGGCTCCATGGCCAAAAGCTCAATGGAGATGGCGTCTTGGCTCTGTAAATCCAATTCTCTTCCATAAGCAACACTGGCTCCAGAAAAATCGTTTTCTCCTTCTAGTTTCGGAATATGCATCAATCGTTGATCTCACACGAGAAGAGGATATGACCTTTGGGAAAATTGATCCATGGCATATCGACGGTGGCAACAAAACAATAGCTATTGGTCGTATTGGTGAGTTCTCACGAGTTGTGGATGGCTATGAATATTATAAAATAAAAGTAGAAATACGGTCAATGAAGCAATTTCCAAAATTTCCGATTATTCAAACTTTGGAGATTGATGGAAGAGAATTTTGGCTTGCTCTGGAACCTGATGATTCTATCCTTGCTATTATCATCTCTAACCAAGTTAGCATCTATCGGACTCGGGATATGAAGGTGCTACATTCTTTTGAGATTAATGAATGCGCTAATGAAGTGAAATTTTCGCCCCAAGGAAAATATCTGGCAATTGTAGACTGCGATTATACACTCAATGTCTATGAAACTAATGAATGGAACCTAGTTTGGAAGTCAACCGATATGTGTTCGGATTTTGGATATAATCCAATTTCACTTCCAGCTTTATTTGATTCTGAAGATGAGCA
The DNA here is from genome assembly GCA_018238205.1 of Candidatus Thorarchaeota archaeon. Classification (GTDB taxonomy): domain Archaea; phylum Asgardarchaeota; class Thorarchaeia; order Thorarchaeales; family Thorarchaeaceae; genus SMTZ1-45. Next base: position 1,202 of record JABCTV010000149.1, on the reverse strand, counting down.
CATTCTGTATCAGGTTAGTCCCCGTCACGGTGATTTCAATCAGGTGATGATAGTAGACAAAGAATGGGTGGATACAATTAGGGTTCATGACGGCACAAACTTTACGAGATCGATTGCTATCAGTCCAGATATGAAGTTCATGGCTGCTACAATCTCTAAACGTCATGATTCGTATCCACCTATTGAGGGACATATTCGAGTTATGAGTTATCCAGTTGGTTATCACCTAACCAAGCTAGAGAAGAGCTCTCCTGAATGGTCATATCCCCTCTCCGTTGCATTTAGTAGCGACTCTCGATATCTTTCATCTATTTGGTCGAATGGTGATGTGATAGCATGGGAAATTGGTTCAAAAGGAAGATTCGCCGAGTTTCGCAATCGCATAGGTGACTTATTGTCTAGAGAAACAGAGGAAGTTAAGAGTTCTCAAGATTCTGAATTATCTGAAACAGCACACAGATTTGGAGAAAGGAGTGTCTGGTTAGGAGTAACAATCATTTTTACTGTAATCAGTGTATATGTTGGTCAATCATGCGGTATTCCATTGCTACTACTCGCAATATGGTTTCTTCTCATTCCTGGTCTTTGTTGTATGATTCACTTTAGAAGAAAATGATTCTTTTAGATTCCCAGTAAGTTCTCAGTTGCATATTAGCAGAATTTCTATACGATGCAGAAATTTTCCCGAGTAAAATCATAATGTTCGGAACAGAGGGAGTCACATCAAAGTGACAATCCGATCTGTTCTCTTGTTGTTGAACTACCTTGATTATCTGGTAGTTCCAGCCAGCCACTCAAATAGGGCTGGTTTTGAGGCCTTGATGTAGACCTTTCTTGGTTTCTTATTTTTCAATACTTTTTCACCTGTTCCCCAAAAATGTTTTCTGACTCCCAATAAGGTTGTTGAAACCTGCACAAGCTATGGAGCATTCTGCGTGAAATTGGTTGTCTGGAGCCTTAGGGTAGGATTTGGAACGCCACGCATGCGAGCTTATTCAACTTCGTATCTGTTCGTATCCGCGAAGAAGTCCATCGCAAGTACAGGCGAATTGAATACTGCATGATGAACAACACCTTCAGGAATATGGTAGGTATCGCCCTTCCTGTACACGCGGGTTTCGTCACCTATTGTAAGGCGCATTTCACCGTTCATCACAGTCCCAAACTGGGCTGCATGACTGTGCGGCGGTATCTTGGCTGTG
>JABCTV010000148.1 GCA_018238205.1 Candidatus Thorarchaeota archaeon | reverse complement strand
TCACATAATTGCACTATCGAAAATAATACGGTATCGGGTTGCGCAACACCAGTAGAAGATATCCATTGGGGCATCACGCAGTATTACGCAGGCATCACAATAGGTTCAAGTAATTGCCTAATCACAAATAATACTGTGACAAACAATCACGGTTATGGAATATGGATAAACTCGTATGGGTCCAACAATACGCTCTACATGAATCTATTATCTGAGAATCCTGAAGGTAATGGTCGTAGTGATGGTGAAGATAATCAATGGGATAATGGGGTAGACACAGGTAACTACTGGGGAGATTGGAGTGGCATTGGTGTTTACAATGTACCAGGTGATGAAGGGTGTGTGGATAGGTTCCCAAATGGAACAACTTCAAGTTTGATATCGCTTACCACGGCTATTCTCATGCTATCAGCTGGATGTTCACTCATTATAATCGGACTAGTAATAGTAAGAATTGTGAAAGTTAAAACCCAGAATAAGTAGCTAAGAATTAATTGCTATAGTTCGAAATTATTTGCGAACTCAAATGCACCATGAACAGTATCTAACAAATCCATTGCTCTCTTGACAGAACCTACCTTCTCAAATTTCAAGCCTTTTTTCTCTAGTTGCTTGATTAGACGGTCTCTTGGTTGTGGTCGTGTTGCAAGTATGATTGTCTTTGCTTTGAAATGGTGATATTTTTCATCCTGGAGAACAGTGACTCTCTTGCCATCAATCTGAGTGACCTCTGCATTCAGGTGACTAGGAACATTCTTCTCTTTCAGAGCCTTTAGAATTACCCAACGAGTAGTTCGACCAAGATCAACTCCAAGAGCTTCATCAGCCTCAATTATCTGAACAGAATCAGCACTCGAAGAGAGATACAATGCAGCATAGCAACCTAATGCCCCACCGCCTAACACGACAATATCACCTAAATCATCAGGATTGAGGGAGATTGCATCATAAGCACTGGTTACGTGAGACAGTTCTACCCCTTCAATCGAGGGTGCACCTGCTACTGTACCTGTAGCACAAATTGTACAATCAAATCCTTCTGCTGCAATCGTACTGGATTTTACAAGAGTGTTTAGTCGGATGTTAACATTAAGTTTCTTGAGTTCACGAGTCATGTAACTCACGTAAGCTGCAAACTCACCTCGTCCCGGAATCTTTGCAGCCAAATTTAGAAGTCCTCCTAAACGATTCAATTCTTCAAACAAGGTAACACGGAATCCTCTCATGGCTAAGACCCAAGAAACCTCCATCCCAGCAGGTCCACCTCCAACTACTGCAACCTTACCCGAACTGGGAGATCCCAATGATTTCGTTCCTTCATAACCAGAGAGGGGATTGATTGCACATATCACCGGTTCGACCATAAATACGCGGTCTAGACATCCTTGATTACAAGCAATACACGGTCGGGTTAGAGATTGCATCCCATCTCGCGCTTTTTGAGGAAGTCTTGAATCAGCAATGAACCCCCTCGACATTCCGATGAGTTGTGCTTTTCCTCTCTTCAAAATATGCTCAGCTACTGATACACTGTTTATCCTATTACTAGCAACCACTGGGACCTCTACAACTTCAGCAATTCCTTCAGCTAGGTATGCATAGTGACCTCGTGGAACATCCATCGTAATCTGAGGAATACGCGTTTCATGCCAGCCACCTGTAACATCAAAACAATCCACTCCTGCTTCCACAAGTCGTGGTGCAAGTTTCTGATTATCTTCCAAGGTCAGCCCATCAGGAACAAAGTCCTCACCACTCATTCGATACATAATTGGATATTTAGTACCTACTGCTTTCTTGATAGTTTCAACAATCTCAAGAGGGAACCTTGATCGGGACTCAAGGTCTCCACCATATTCATCAGTTCGCTTATTGGTTGCTTTAGCGAGAAACTGATTAATGATATATCCAGCAGAGCCAATTATCTCTACTGAATCAAAACCTGCTTTCTTGGCACGTTTAGCTGCTGCTCCAAAATTGGAAATAGTTTCTTGAATCTCATCCAATGTAAGCTCACGTGAGGTTTCTCTTGTAAGTCTGCATTTTACTGCTGACGCTGAAACTGCTTGTTGACCAAGGATTATTGAGTGGGCATATCGACCAGCGTGGTATAGCTGTGCGGCTACTGGAACCTTGAATGAGTGTACTGTGCCAACAAGCTGTTTGAGACCCTTGATGTGTTCATCTCGAGAAATGCCAATCATTGTAGGGCCGCCCATTCCCAGATGCTCAGTATAACATCCTCCAACAATAATCAGTCCGGGTCGGTATCTTGCGCGTTCCTTATAGAATGAAAGGAGTTTATCTGTTACAATCCCATCTTCTCCACAGTACCCCAGATGAGTTGCAAGAAAGATTAGACGGTTTTCTAAATCCATATTGCCTATTGAGATTGGTTCCCACAGTTTCATTCTCATCCCTTATCCATAGAAACTGAACCAGTGATTCAAAGTAACTTCTCCGAATCTCTCAAGCCCCGCAGTAATAGATGGTGGAATCATTTCACGTGCCATGAAGGACTCAACTGAGAGCCCCGTTTGAATAGCTTCTTTCACATTTTCACGTAGTTCGGAGAGAGCATCTACATACCCAGCCAGTTCATTCTGCCCACAAACAGGACCATGACCAGGAATTATAATTTCATGTTCAAGGGCATGAATCTCCTCAAGTGCAATTATCCATCTATCAGGATCACAGGAGGGGTCACCACCATAAGGAAATAGTCCATTGAAAATGAGGTCTCCTACAAATACAACATTATGAGGATGGGAAATGACTATTGATGATCCAGAGGTATGACCTCCGAGAAGTTTCACAGTGACCTCACTATTATTTCCGATTGTAATTTGATCTTCAAAAACGATATCAGGAAGTTTAATCGATAAGGTTTGCACAGCCGCCCAGAGTTCAGGACGTTCATCCTTCATCTCTGAATATTTTTTCTTCAGGGTTTCAAGCTTCCACTCATTTTGAAGATTCTCTTTGCAACGGTTATGCATTGGTTCAGAAGCGACTAGATTTACAGGTTGAAAAGCTTGAGCACCGAATACGTGATCACCATGCGAATGAGTAAAGATTAATTTGAGAATGGGTAGTCCTGTTTCCGTTTCAAGAAACTTCTTTGTTTCAGCACTCTTTGTGTGTATCATTCCCGCATCAATTATGACTACTTCATCATCAAGTACTATGGCTCCATGATTTCCACCGTTAGTACCATCATCACTAACAAATATTCCATCGATAAGTTTTCTGAGAGCCATATCAGAACGCTATGGGTATCTTGTAGATATAGTTGTCCACTGAAGAATCATGCTGTAAGCGTTCGAAGAATTCCTTCAAGTTTTCCATCTGGTCCCTTGAAGATACGGACACGAAATTCAACTCCTAACCTATCAGCAATCCCTTTGCAGGCATCCATATCTACTCCAGGAATATCGACAGCTGAGAATTCAACTCGCATCAAAGGTTTACATTTTTCTGTAAACTCAAGTATCGAGTCATAAGACATTCTACCAAAACTTGGTTGGCATAGCTGTAGGTAAGTATCAGGGTCGGGAGCATTAAGTGAGATCTGAATTCTATCAAGACCAGCTGCAGCTAACTCAGTGGGGATATCTCTCTCGGGATGGATGAGAAGTGCCAGTCCATTAGTATTCATTCTGACTGCAACACCACTTAGGTCTTTGATCTTTCTAATCGCAGCCAAGGTTCCTTCAATATTGATTGTGGGTTCACCAAAGCCAACAATGGCAACATCATCGAACTCATCGGTCCATGTCTTTTCAATTTCATTGACAAGTTCCTCAGGAGTTGGGTCCTCTGCTAACTCCAGATTGAAACCATATACACCATCTGAAAATTGACGAACACAAAAAAGACAATTATTTGTACAACGAGAGGTCGGATTAATGTAGAAGCTTGTCCCTCTCCAGTAGGTTAGATTGTACTCCGTCATCAACCTTCAAACGGTAAATCATTGCTCATGCCATTTAATCCTGTCGAAACGTGCTGAAGCCATCTTCATAATCAATGATTGACGAATTACAATCGTAGTAAATTCAGTTCACTCAGAATCGTTCGACGTTAGTGTTTCTTCAGAATTTCTCCCTTTGAAGAAGAGGACTAACCCAAGCACGACTGGTAATGCAATCATTATTCCTACAATTGAAAGCGTTACTACTGTAATTGCAAAAGCTTGAAGCATTGTCATGATTGCTGTGGCCCAAGTCATCAGGAGCGCTACGACTAATCCATATCGTATCACTTGTCCTTCAATTCCAATCTCATCTATCACAGCTGCTGCATTTTGTATCTTGGCGGGACTCAGAACGCTAGCAAGACCACCACCAATGCCACTTGATGCGGCCACAACCAATGAATTAGCACCAACCGCTGTACTTGTTTCAACATGATATTTTGTGAACATTGCTATTGAGGATGTTTCCGAACCAGAGATGAAGCCACCTAAGAGTCCCAAGAAAGGCGCCAGTATAGGATAAAGCAACCCTAATCCTGCGGTCATGCTGGCAAGTAGAAAGATCATGTTGTTTGCTGGGTCAAGGCCATTGGCAAGATCGGTTGGATTAAGCCATGTTCCAGTAGCATCAACAACCCATCCACTGAAGTTCATGACCTCAGCCATTGCAAAGAAGATAGCTGCTGCCAATACTGGTCGAGGAGCTCTTTTCTTGAAACCAATGAAAGTTCTTTTCAAAACATCTCGGTCGGTCTTCAAAAATGGCATTGAAACAATTGTTGCAATCAGCATCAAAGTATATGCTTGCCATAGAAACCTTGTATTGAGAACCATAGGATATGCACCAATGGCTACAGGAAATGCAAGGTCATGGAATAAGAATTGAAATACTTGAGGAATCATATTTGTCGCAAGACTGAGAATCACAAGTACAACCCAAGGAATGCTCGCACGTCTTAGGCTCATTCCAGCTTCAATTTCGTGATCCTTCTCATCAAGTGTACTTCTATCAATGATTGGCTTGTTCCGAACTTTGTTGAAAAGAAAGAGAACAAGAAGTACTGCAGCACCAGCAAACACATTGGTCAATGTTGTAAGTGGAAAGATAACATTGCAAACGATAGCCATCAGTCCAGCCGTTAATCCACAGATGGACGCAAGAATAAGCCCATCTCTACTCAAGAGAAGTTTCCGTCCTCCTGCGATCCAGAGCATAGAAATTGCTATACCAAGACTTACGACCGGCATAAACCATGCAAATACTGACCCTGCTTCTTGAAGTGAAATTGTTGCGCCCCAAGCAGAGTACTCTCCAGTGAAGACGACAGCTGGAACTCCGAGAAGAGCAAATGTTGTGAGAGGATCATAACCTATCGCGGGAAGAGCAACAGCTACCATAGGATTGAACCCAAGTGCCAACATGACAGGGGGTAACATTGAAACTGGAGTCGCTCCAATTCCAACGAGAAAGAGACCGAGACCAAAACTGATCATCAAGATCTGCATAGGTTTGCTACCGCCTCCGAGAGTTTTGAAAAATACTATGAGCCGCTGGAGAGCACCGGTCTCCTGCATGTAAGTCATCATGAGTATCGAAGTTAAAACCATCAGCGAGATTGGAAAGGATTTGACAATTCCAGCAACACTTGCAGTGATGGCAATAATTGCGTCAGTCTGGAATGCAAAGATTGCAATGACAATAGTTGCAAACCAAACGATGACCCCAGTTACATCTGCAGCCTTTCGTAAAAACACCAAGAGCACTAAAGCTAAGATAATTGGCAAAATAATTAGGATAAATCCAATAATTGGGTCCATTGCCTATGACCTCTTCTTAAGATACCCATTTTCAAAATACCAATCTATTGCTCTTTGGAAACCCTCAACCATTGTAACCTGTGGAGTCCAACCCAATAGTCGCTTCGCTTTATCATTTGAATAAACTCTATCAGTCATCATCATATCAACTGACCTTGCATGCCAAAAGAATGAATTCTTCTTTCTGTTTTTGAATGGGCTTAGAAGAGCCATTCCAAATTTTGCGAATATAGTAGGCACACGCAGTCTGGGTGGTTTAACTCCAAGATGTGTGGTCATTACTTCAATTAACTCGTTCCAACTCATTGGCTCATTGGGACAGAGAATGAATGTGTTGTTTAATGCGGACATTGGAGTAAGAGCGGCAACAAAACCAGCTGCAACATCGTCAATGTGAGTGTACATAAATTGCGAACTGAGATTAGTTGGAAGTGCAATTACTTTACCTTCATAAAGCTGCTCAGCAACCTCATACATAACATAGAGGTCTCCTTCACCCATTACGCCAGTAGGTCGTAGAATGATATGCGGCAGATCAGTGTCTTTTGAGATTTCACGTATTGCATTCTCAGCTTGAATCTTGCTCTCACCATAACTAAAAGATGGAATAAGCTCAGTATCCTCTGTACCTGGAGGGAACCTAATAGGTCCCATCGTTTCAGTGGTCGAGCAATAAATGAAACGTTGGACTTGTGTTCCAACACATGCATTCATCAGATTCTTTGTACCCTCTACATTCACTTTGAACATGAGTTTTTCATCGCGTGGATAGAAGTCAAAATATGCAGCAAAATGGATTACAGCATCTACATCCTTAACTGCATTTTCAAGACTTGCTTCATCAAAAAAATCCGCTTCTCTAATTTCTATATTCTTGGGAAGCCCTTCTGTATTACTTGTGGACCGCACAAGAGCTACAACTTCATGGCCTTCTTTCAGAATTAGCTCGATGGTTTTTCCACCTAAGAAACCAGTTGCACCTGTAACGAGAATTTTCACTGAACTCAACCTCTTAGAAGTTCCCAGTTAGCTCACATTTATCTCTTACCACTCAAGGGGCTCTGTGTGAAAAGTCAGCAGTAATGAATTGATACAGTCAGAAAATACGATAATGGGTTTAGGATTCGAACACGACACTGTGTGAATTTACCAAATCACTACCCTTTCATCGACTTTTCACACAGCTCTCGTAATATGGACAACGTTAAAAGGCTACCAGACCAGCGAGCTCTAAATCAGTCATGGTGGAACTGAAAATTGGCAAAGAAAAGAAAATCAGGTGGCCGCAGCAAAGGCAGTTCAGGCAA
>JABCTV010000147.1 GCA_018238205.1 Candidatus Thorarchaeota archaeon | reverse complement strand
AGAAAACAATGGAGCAGTATGTTGAATATTGTCCTATTCCTAAAGAGGAGTATGATGCATTTCTCAAAGATCCTCGATGGGAAGAAAAAAGAAGATTTATGCTTTTCTTCCCCAGTTGAATTCCAGTATCTTCTATTTGAATCCAATCATAAGGAAAGGAGAATTCACACTTGCATAAGCGAAAAGTAGTTCTTTCATTTCTAGTGTTTATATTGATTGTATCATTTTTCAGTGTAAGCAGTTGTCTTGTTACCAAACACGAAACTGAAGAAACAGTAAACGAAACTAAATCAACCTCAATTGAAAATCTAAGTCCTATTGGTTCATCAGACTATTCAATCAGTGATTCAACACCCACTAACTTGGGACTCTATTTCGATGGTTCTGATGAAGTAATCATTCCAAGCGATTCATCACTTAATCCTACCACTGCGATTACAGTCATGGCGTGGATAAACGCTGATGATTGGATTGGAAATAGAAGAATCTTGCAGAAGGGAGTTGATGATCAATATCGCCTTATAGAGGAGGGTAATTTGGAGTTTAGTCTAGCAGGAATTTCAGGTGCGGATATTGAAACTCCACTCCCAACAACTGGAACATGGCATCATATTGCAGGAACATACGATGGTTCAACTATTAGGTTATATGTTGATGGAGTTGAGAAAGCATCGAGTTCTGTAAGTGGTGCAATTCAGACTTCAAGCACTCCTTTGTACATTGGAAACAAGCCATTTAGTTCGTATCCGGGTGATTTCTTTAAGGGAATTATTGATGAAGTTAGAATATACAACAGAGCCCTCTTGAACCAAGAAATCAATGACACAATGAGCAATGAATTACCTGCAACTTCTGGACTTGTTTTGTATCTATCATTCGATGCACTTGAAGGTTCTACATGTCCAGATTTATCTGGTTATGGGAATGATGGAACAAATTATGGTGCCGAGATTGTCACATCATTCGAATGGGACGAAATGTATGACTGGGTTGTTGAGGGAACTGCAATCCCCTTCACAATTTCAGGTATTTACGATGTAGATGAAGATGGCAAATTAGAGATATGGGCCAATGACGAAGCTACAAAGTATATACGAGTCTATGAGGCAAATGCAACTGATAGCTATGAAGAAATCTGGAGCTACTATATTGGTCCAGATGTTAGGTGGTCAAGAGACCAGACTTGGTTTGGCGATACTGATAATGATACCAAGATTGAGGCAGTGATGAATACCGGGAATTGGCCTGATGTTTGGTATTTAAGAATCTTTGAGTGCACAGGGGATAACTCCTTCACTCAGACTTTCTTTTATGATATCAGTTCACTCAATGATCCACAATGTCCCGCATGCGGAGATGTTGACGGTGATGGATTTTTTGAGATATTCATCGGAGCCAATGATTACAATGTAGGGTTCTTTGAAAATACAGGGGACAATAGCTACGTGTACAAGGGTACTATCCCTGATTCTAGAACAAAGAAGATTGCCATTGGTGATTTGGATGGTGACAGCTCATTGGATATGGTCTTGGGTGGAGAGTACTATGACCAGAAAGTATCACAATGGGAGGCTACTGGTGATGATACATATGCGATCTCATGGGAAACTCCTGGTGATGTGAGTACCTATGGATGTTCTGTGAAAATTATTGACCTAGACTTGGATGGTTTCAATGAGATATGGTGTTCCGGTGCAAACAGCCGGGTCACACGATTGTATGAAACCATTGGAGATAATTCCTTTGTCGACAGGTGGGACTTCACTGATAAGGGCGGAAATGATCCTGGGTATCTCTTTGATGCAAATGGAAATGGATGGCCTGAGATTGCATGGACCTCTCGATACTCCGGTTCAGGTGATATTAGCAATCAGGAGATTTTCATTTACGAAGCTACAGGGGACAACAGCTACCAGATGAAATGGCAGTCTGGATCTCTCTCAGGAGAAGAGGGACCTGTCTACATCGGGGATTTCGATAATGATGGATTTTCAGAGATGCTATACCATAGAAATAGCGGAATAGTTCTTGAGTGTACTGTTGAATTATTCAGTTGGCCAAATCTACAGGTGACTCGTGAACCTTTTGTACCTTATCCAGATGATGTAGTAAATGTGACAATAACCGTAAATTCAATTTCAGGGATAAATCAGTCAATACTCTCGTATTCATACGATGGAGGCGATTTCACCAACATCTCAATGAGTAATACAACAGGTCGGTGGGTTGGAGAAATCCCCGCCTTTCCAACATATACCGAGGTTCAATACAAGGTCTATGTACAGAATGGATTGTGGGAATGGACTTCCTCCTCGTTGTATTCTTATCAAGTCATAGACACAGAAGGACCAATCATCTCAACTATCAGAGATCCAATCACGCCGATACATTCTGAGCCTGTGACTATTAACGCGACAGTTGTGGATGCGAGCACAATAGAACAGGTATTACTTCGATATTCCAGTGACAACCAAGAAACATGGACTGAGATATCCATGAGTCAGGTAGGTAATAATTGGATAGAGTACATTCCATTATTCTTAGCTGGTACGAATGTATCCTACTATGTTCGAGCGGAGGATAGTGAGGGCAACTGGGGTGCCTCTGATGTGACCAACTATACTGTTGATGACATTCAGGGGCCCTCCATTTTCACATTACGAAATACTCTGAATCCCTCTATAGGTGAAATGGTCGAAGTGACTGCCGCAGTCTACGATACGAGTATGGTTGACACAGTCTGGCTCTTAGTTCGAATCAATAATGGTTCTTGGAACAGCTATTGGATGAACAATGTAGCGTATCTCTACTCTGCTTTCATTCCAGGACATGATTTTGAAACATACGTTGAGTATAAAGTGCAAGCAAATGATACTGTCGGGAATTGGGGTATATCGTCGTCGGAAGCATACACGGTGATAGATTGTGTTAACCCCACTATCTCTCTACTAACAGAACTTTCAGACACTGGTCAAAATGAAGTCGTAGAGATACAAGTTGATGTTGATGATCTTGGAGGAGTGAAACAAGTTCTCCTATGCTATTCATTGGATTCTGGAATAACATTCACAAACACATCTATGGGCAATGTATCGGGAGTATGGACTGCATCAATACCATTGGGAATAGTAGGTGAGTCAGTCTACTTCTCAATCTATGCTGAGGACCAGGCAGGAAACTGGGAAAATTCGCAGTTGTATACTTATTTGATAATTGATGTACTCTCACCAAATGTTATCATCACAATTACTCCCCTGAATTCAAATCAAACGGAAGCATTGAAGGTAGAAGTAGAGGTTTCGGATGATAGTGAGATCTTGAATGTTCAAATGAGATACTCTGTAGACAATTGGGCAAATGAAAGCGAATTGTCCCTCGAATTCCAAGATGGCGTCTGGACAATACAAATAGAAATAATTGGTACTGCAGTGACAATACAGTATCAAATCGTGGTTGAGGATGCAGCACACAATATCTATGAAAGTGGAATCATGTTCTATACCTTAGTACAATCGCCGTATCAAGGTAGTGCACTTGATCTCAATTCAGCTCTTGTAGCTATCATTTCGGGCGGAATTGGAGTTGCTTCAGTTCTCATCATCCTATTTCTTAGAAGAAGGCAGGATTCGTAATTTAGTGAACCACTAGACAAGTGAATTCAATACATCTCAAATAATTGCGAAAATTGTTCTTTATTCAAATTCAAGAAGATTCTAATAGAGGCTTTTGTCACATTTTCAGTTACAACTCAATCGCGTTGAGGAGAGAAATATGGAAAATAGTCAAGCGGCTCCTGCTGTCGAGCAGAGACCAACGAAGTATATGATATTCCTCGTTGTTGTCATGGGTCTTGTTAGCCAACTGGATGGATGGCTTTCACTCATCGAATCGACTGCAGTGCCATATATCACGGCGGAGTTCTTTGCTGGTGATGCGGCTGAATTCGCATTATGGCAAGGACTCTTTGGAATTCTTGTGTTTCTGGTCTTCTTTATAGGCTGGTTCGGAGATGCGTATGGACGAAAGAAGGGAATCATACTCCTTGCATTAGTAATGGGTATTCCCACGATTTTCATAACATTTCTACCAGCAGGTCCTGGATCTGCGACGATGTTCTTCATTTTGTACAGTGTTGTTATAATGGGTACAACCTCAAATCTGTGGGAAGTACCAATTTCTGAGGAAGCGCCGGCTGATAAGAGGGGACTCTATGGAAGTATCGCATTCCTGATTGGAATCATCCCATTTTCTGCAATCATCGGAGTAGGAATCATTGCTGACTACGGTTGGCGATGGGGCTATGGAGTGATGTTCTTCTTCACATTATTCCTCTTGATTCTACTGTACTTCATGAAAGAACCGCAGAGGTGGGTAGACAAAGCTGCATTGCGCACAAAGAGACTTGGCATAATGGAAGCTCTGAAGTCACTTCGTCCAGAAGATAAGAAGTACATCGCAGTTTCAATCATTGTGTATCTGGCATGGACCATCACATTCAAGATGGCGACAACCTTCGGAGGTTATTACTATATGACTCTCAATAGCTATTCCGTTGCCGATTGGAAATCTGTTGTCACAATTGCTGGACTTCTTTTGCCTGTCAGCGCACTCATTACAGGAATCCTTCTTGACAAGATTGGACGGCACACTGTCTTGGTCATCGGCTCAATTGGTTCAATTGTGTGTTTAGTAGCCTTGGGACTAACTGGGATGCCATTAATGTATCAGTTAGCATACTTCTTCATGGCAATGGTTTTGGCGTGGATCTACGTGTATCTTGCCGAGATTTTCCCAACTGGAGTCAGAGCTACGAGTATAGGTGTCTGTGTGACTGGTGCACGATTTGGATACGTGTTTGGTCCACTGATTTCTTCTTATCTACTCGTAATGTTTCCAACAATGGATGGCTTCTGGATTGTGGCTGGTTTGATAATGATCATTCCATTGCTTGCTCTTCTGTTTAAGCCTATGGAAACAAAGAAAATGACTCTAGAAGAGATTGAAGCCGAGAGATAGCATCAGCATAAAGATGAGGTTACGCTTTGTGCGTACCTCATTCTCTTTCTTTTTGTGATGGAACCACATTATTCTTTGCTTGCACAACCTAGGAGAAATTTTCTTGGAAATCCAATGTCTTCCGTTCTATTGAGAATCAGTGTTAATTATCTACTTTGCAAGAGGAATTAGAACCACAATCTCTGTACCCTGAGTCGTATCCTTTTCAACACGATTGCTGATGGAAATACTACCACTACATTGATCAATTATCTGACGAACAAGTTTGAATCCCATCCCAGACAATCTCTGGCTCCTTTTAAAGAAGGGCGAACTCAACAACTTCTTCAACTCATCAGGTATTCCTGATCCACTATCAATGAAGCGTATTTCGAGCATCCCTTCATCATTCAGAGGTAGTGCCATCACAGAAATCTCAAGAGAGTCACTTGAGCTGTGTTTTGCTGCATTCTGAATAAGGTTGTAGAACACATCGAATATGAACTCATTGCAAAGGACTGCTGGTGATTTGTTGGACATGTTAGTAGTAATTGCTAACTCTTTCTCTGGGAACTCAGCCCGTACCATTTTTACAGCGCGAAGATATATTGGATAGATATTCGTTTTCTCCATCGTATGTGGAGATTCCCGGATCTGGGAGAATCTTCTAACACTGTTGACTAGAGCCATACTTCGTGTGACTTGGGTTAGTGCTCTGTTGGCAAGTTCTTCCGTATGTGCATCTAAAGTAGGTCCTGACAGAAGTAGTTCCAAACTACCAAGAACCCCTTGGTGGATATTGCCCAGGTCATGGATTAGGATGTCTGTGAAGAACTCAGCAGAAGCGCGTGCTTCACGTAAAGCTGTTTCTACCCTTTTACGTTCTGTGATGTCATGTATCGTTCCGAACATTCGAAGGGGCTTGCCTGACTCGTCTCGGGTGACTTTCCCCTCCTCATGCACTGTTCTTTCAATACCATCTGTCCTAACAATTCGGTGGTCAATGCTATATGGCTTACCTTCATACATTGAATCTTTGTTTGCTTTCTCGACTCTCTCTCTGTCATCTTTGTGGACAAAGTCCAGAAATGTTTGAAATGTTGGAGAAATGGTCATATCGTCTATGCCGAATATGCGAAAAACTTCGTCAGACCATGTTTCTGTATCGGTTTCAATATTCCATTCCCAGTTTCCAAGATGTGCGATACGCTGAGCCCTGGCTAAACGAGCCTCACTTTTCAGAATCTTCTGTTGGGCTTGCTTGCGTTCGTCGATTCCTCGAAGTGCTCCGAGAATTCCTATTGGATTTTTCTGCTCGTCACGAAGGAATGTCCTTGAGGTTTCAACCCATATTGTCCCACCGTTCTTGTGATACATCTGAATCTCTAGTGGAGGATCCGGTGTTTCATTCACTCCGTGCAATTCAGCTTCGAATGCTTCCTGTAGGGCTTGTCTGATAGTTTCCAAGGACTGCTCTGTTACCAATTCACTGATGGGCATAGAGATAAGTTCTTCATCAGTGTAGCCTGTGAGTAATTTTATTGAAGGACTAATATATGTGAATTTAAAATCAAGGTCGGAAGTCCAGATCACGTCTACAATGTTCTCTGCGAGCAAGCGATAGCGTTGTTCACTAGCACGTAGTTTGTCTTCTGCTTCTATGCGTTCCGTAACATCAAGCATTGAAACAATGACTTTTGACCAAGAATCTTCGTAACCGTGCGGTACATTGACTCTGAAGATAAGAGCCTTCTCCTTTCCTTGTACTATTAATCGTAAAACCTCGCTCTCGAAGGGTATACGACCCTCAAACAGTGCCAGTACTTCTTCAACGAAAACTGCCAATCCGTCTTTCTCAAATATTTTCGATAACGATCCTATGACTTGGTCTTTTTTTTCGATACCAAAGTTGCTTAGGAATGCACGATTGACGTTTAACACCTGTACCTTTTCTATGCACTTGAGAACTTCATCCGGGTGAGTTAGAAGGTACTTCCGTAGGTCCATGACTCTAATATCTTTGAATTTATCAACGAACTTCTTGACTTCACTGAAATCTTCCTCTACCATTGCAACGGGGGAATCCTCGAAAAGACTTTGGTAACGTCGCTCA
>JABCTV010000146.1 GCA_018238205.1 Candidatus Thorarchaeota archaeon | reverse complement strand
GGCATTCACAAATGCGCAACCGGCTTCAAGTATCTGTTCAACGTACCATTTTGTCGCTTCTTCACTCCCTACCGGAAGATAACTTACCACAACATCTGTTTTTGTCTCTTTGAGAATACCAACAATGTCAGATGTGGGACCGGGCGCCTTTACTATAACTTCCTTCAGATACTTTCCAAGGCCGTCATGTGTCATTCCTCTTTGTACCTTAACACCAATTTCAGGAACATCACAGAGTTTTACCGTACAGTTGGGATCAGCGAATATCGCTTCGCTGATATCCTTGCCAACCTTGGTGACATTAATGTCAAACGCGGCAGAGAATTCAATATCATTAATGTGATATCCGCCGAGGTTGACATGCATAAGCCCCGGGACCTTCTCATGATCAGGGGTTTTTCTATAGAACTCCACACCCTGAACAAGACTGCTTGCGCAGTTTCCGACTCCAATTATCGCTACTCTTACTTTCTTGGACATTCATTGCCTCCCTGAAGGGATTGAAACGTAATTGCAGACGACTTTACGGGATTATTCCTCATCAGTTGAAATCTCCCTGCCGTCCCTGAATACTTTTACCATTCTTTGACCGGCCGTGAACCATGTTCCTGCAACTAATATGGCCAGTGTAATTACTATAGCTCTTGTGTCCCATAATCCAGAAACAACTAAACCCAGTATAAGCAATATGAGCCTTTCTGTCCGTGTGACAAGCCCCACAGAGCATGAAAGATTCACTCCTTCAGCTCTGGCTCTGACATAACTGACCATGTACGAGCCGCCAAGCGCGGCAGGCACAAGGTAAACCAGCTCATGATGAGCGTCTCCCGCTTTTCCGGCAAGAATAGCCGCAAACATGAATAACTCACCTATGCGATCACAGCTGGAATCAAAAACTGCTCCGGCTTTACTCTCTATACCCTGCCTCCGTGCAAGTTCCCCATCCATAGCATCAAGAATGCTACCGATAATGAAAACCGCGACACCGGCAATATACTTCCCGTCCCAGACAAGCCATGAGGCAATGACTGTAAAAAGAAGACCAAGTGCCGTAACCACAAAAGGACTTATCCCTGTTATAACCAGTAGTCTGATAATGGGAATCAGAAGATTTCTACCGGCTTTTCTAATACTATCCAGGTTCAAATAACCTCCTGAGAATCGTTCTGTAAAAGCATTGTAAAATAGGAACGGGATCGTGGAGCGTCAATCAAAGTAATCTTCACCGAGTTCCTTTCCGCCAACAACAAGTGTAATCTCTCCCCGCACCTTTCTTTCACCGAATCGACTGATAACATCGGAGATATTTCCGCGAATATACTCCTCGTGTACTTTTGTTATTTCCCTTGCGATACAGACAGGTCGATTACCTAAACCCCCATGCATCTCTCCCAGATACTTCAGGAGATGATGAGGACCAATGAAATATACTATTGAACCAGTATAAGAAGACATCTCTTCAATTTTTCTCTTTCTGGCTCCTATTTTTCTGGGAAGGAAACCCTCAAACGCAAATCTGTCCACAGGAAGACCGGATCCGACAAGTGCAGTGGTAACAGCGGTTGGACCTGGAATAACTTCAACCTGGTATCCTTCCCGCAACGCAATTCTGACAGCTTTGAACGACGGATCTGAAATTCCGGGCATACCTGCATCCGAAACAAGAGCGACTGTCAATCCGTTTTCAAGGAATTCTTTTAACTGAGGAAGCCTTCCGGCAGCATTGTGATCGTGGTAACTGTACAGTCTTTTCGTTTCATTTACAAATTTGGCAGTCCTCCTCGTATCCTCGGCAAACACAACAGATGCGTTCTCAATTGCCTCAACCGCACGGGGAGACATGTCCCCCAGATTGCCAATAGGAGTGGCAACCAGGACAAGTTTTCCAGCCTTGTTTAAGTTGCCGGGTATCACCGGTCGCTCTTATTCCGCTCACCGGTTCGATCAAGCAGTCTCTGCTGAAGGCTTTGTATGCTGTCGGCAAGCTTCTCGGTCTCTTCCCTGTTCTTCTCAATAACTACGTTGAAAACATCACCCTCACGCGAATGCTCCGGAAGATAATCCGCAGGAAGAAGCCACATATGCCCTTCTCTTGTAACAAGAACGGCAATCTCTTCTTCAATCCTGTCAAGCGATACAAGAAGCTCTCTGCTTTCTGACATATTCCTCCAATTCAAGTGAATATACAACCAATTCCGCATGCTTGGGGACATGCAACTCTTTGTGCGTCCCCGATAGCCGTTTGCAAACAGCAATTGAGTATGTATTTTCGGAATGCAAGATAAACCACAAGAGGATTCTTCGCTCAAAGCGATTAGAACTATAGGTTGTTAGGGGGCAACACCAGCATGAGTCTACAATTCAGGAAGAATGTAATAATCTTTTGCGGAGCAGTGGTCTTACGGACAGCATTGGTAATGATTGAGGTATTCTTTAACTTCACAGGCTTCGCGCTACATGCTACTTATGCAATTCTGATACTATCCATGTTTGTATTAATCTGGCTTGTAAATTACCCTGTGGTCGCAGTACTCAAAAACAAAGTACTTCAGTTTTTGTCGTGCAGTGGAATAGCTCTGCTGCTCACCGGACTGTTTGTGCTGGCTACAGCAGTTCAAGGGACACTTTTTAAGACCTTTATAAAAGGTTCTTTTTAACGCATTTTTACCCCCAGGGATATGTCCTCCAACCGATTCATCAAATACACCGCAATCACGTCATTCATCATGGAATCTGGACTTCAAAGGGCAACAAGGTCAGGCTTATCATTCCCCACATATTGCCGGGTTCGGGAAAATGAAAAGTTAGTGTAAAATCGGCTTTCCTTTCGTAATGCACACCGACCGAGAAGTGATATCCTATCCTGTTCAATTCGACTGTCTTCCATTCGCTGTCATATCCGGTCAGATCCTGTTCCCAGTCCATGTGGATGTAATAGTATCCGAGACCCGCAGCCAGGGTGAGGAAAGCGGGATTCACTGAAAGGGCAAGGTCAGTCGAGAAGTAATCAGCATCATGGTTATCGTAAGATGGATATCCCGGCAACTGATCTCCAAGCGGTTCTCCCATTCCGAGTGCTGCTCCTGCTGTAAGCTCCACTGTGATCAGTGAAGAAAGGGGAAACTCTCCAGCGGCACCAAAGTAGCCACCTGGACCAGGATGGGTGGGGATACCATTAATGTTTCCAGGAGTGAGTACGCCCACTCGGGGACCGAATCGCAGCTTTCCGCAGAGAGCAAGAATAGAAAACAGAAGGAGGATGATCAAAAGGTATTTCATCATGCAATATTGATAATTTGTACTCTAATCCCGGTCAAGCAAATTTTTCTGTCAGCAAAATAAAGTGAGTACAATCCCCTCTTGCCTTTTTTAGTTCTCCGATCCATCGACTTAACATGTAATATCGAAAATCATTATCTAGTCTCACCAATACAACAGTCGGTATCGTTAAGCCTCCTGTAATCCAACGTACCCTGCTTCATTTGCACAGTATAATGTTTGTCTCACCCTGAACACTTCTGTTCTAATCCCGTTGGGGGTACCAAA
This sequence comes from Candidatus Thorarchaeota archaeon, assembly GCA_018238205.1. Taxonomy (GTDB): domain Archaea; phylum Asgardarchaeota; class Thorarchaeia; order Thorarchaeales; family Thorarchaeaceae; genus SMTZ1-45. The sequence goes on along the minus strand of JABCTV010000146.1, from coordinate 3,599 downwards.
GTTCAAAGCTTAGAACTCATTCCCAGCCATGACAGCAGTTCGAAATACCTCCACTACGGGGCACCATTTAAGAAAATGGAACCAAGCTCAATCTTGGCAAAGAGCTATATGTATGGTATTCTACAATTATGGGTAATAACGAGAAACTTTACGAACATATTATGCTACGCCGGTCAGATGCTAATGTTGCTTTTGACAGACTTTGTACTCTTCTTGATCGACTGGGATTCACAGAACGAATCAAAGGAGATCATCACATATTTACAATGGAGAATGTGGAAGAAATTCTAAATCTCCAGCCCAGAGATGGAAGGCAAAATCCTATCAGGTTAAGCAGGTAAGGGATGTAATCCTGAAGTATGACCTTCGAATTGGAGTGTAGACATGGATACTAGATACGAAATCATCATTTTCTGGAGCAAGGAAGATCAAGCATATTTGGCTGAAGTTCCTGAACTATCAGGTTGCATGGCAGATGGTGAGACTTACCAGGAAGCATTGTCCAATGCTGAGCAAATTATCCAGGAGTGGATTGAAACTGCTCAGGAACTCGGGCGTTCTATTCCTGAGCCCAAAGGCCGTTTAGTTTACGCATAATCCTGTTGCTATTCCCTACCTTTCCAAGTTTAGAAAGGTTCTAAAAGCGTCCACTATGGTGTGCCGTTCTGAGTACTCATCATACATATATAACATTGACGGAGCAGGATTACGCTCGGTATTTTCAGTTCAGGAAAGATATTCGATCTAACGAGAGATGTTGGAGTGTTCTTCTGAGCAGTTTTGTAGATGGTTGAAAATCAAGTTTCCTTGCTGTAGGAGGAGAATAGTGATATGAGAATAATACAAATTATTGTAAAATCAATTTTAATCATTTTATTACTTCCCTGTTTAAGCTGGGCAGCAACCTACTACGTTGATCAGAATCATCCTGAAGCCAGTGATACCAATCCAGGGACAGAATCGTTACCGTGGCTGACAATCCAGAAAGCTGCTGATACAATTATTTCAGGTGATACAGTGTACATCAAAGAAGGAATCTACAATGAGCAGGTTATACCACTGAATTCAGGAAGCTATGGAAATTACATCACATATCTTGCTTATCCTGGCGATACCGTCACAATTGATGGCACCGGAATACCATTACCGGATTGGTATGGAGTGTTTGATATCACAGGCAAAAGCCATATCAAGGTTTCAGGGTTAAGAGTAATTAACTCCACAGATTCTGGAATTCTTGCATGGGAATCAAATCATATCATAATCGAGAATAACTATACCTATAATACGGTTTCCTCAGGCATTGGTGTCTGGATTTGTTCCAACATAATAATTGATGGCAATGAGGTTGAGCTTGCCTGTAATGATGGTTTGCAGGAATGTATCACTGTAGCTATCACCGATACATTTGAAGTCATGAATAATCATGTTCACCATGGAGGTCCGGGGAATAATGGAGGCGAGGGTATTGATACAAAGGAAGGGAGTTCAAACGGGATAGTCTATAAAAACCATGTGCACGATCTGAATTGTTTGGGCATTTATGTGGATGCATGGGACAAACATACCTATAACATTGATGTTTATCAGAATACTGTACATCATTGTGCTCATGGTATTACTTTGGCTTCCGAGGCTGGTGGTCTTCTTGAGAATATCAGGATTTATAACAACATTGCATACAACAATGATCAAGTTGGCATCTGGATTGCTGATTGGAGTTCTGCACCACAGCAACCAATGAAGGATATCAACGTGATAAACAACACCCTTTACAACAATGGGAACGAATGGGGTGGTGGAATATTTTTAATGCATTCAGATGCGGAAAATGTTGTTATAAGAAATAACATCTGTAGTGAAAACCTTTCGTTTCAGATTGCATTAGAAGGCATTCCTATAGATAGCGTTACCGTAGATCATAATTTAATTGATGGTTATATGGGATATTTTGGGGAAATTTTCGGCAGCGATAGTGTAGTAGGAGATCCTATGTTCGTGAATTCAGCGGAAGCTGATTTTCATCTTCAGTTAAGTTCACCTGCCATAGATAGCGGTTCATCTGTTGATGCGCCGAACTTCGACTTCGATGGAAATCTACGACCTCAAGGTGCAGAATATGATATAGGCGCTTATGAATATTTATTGACCGGTGTTGATGAACGATCCGGAGGAATACAATCGATGTTCAGACTATATCAAAATGATCCAAATCCGTTCAATTCCACTACGAGAATAACATATAACCTTCCAAGTTCAAACTATGTGACATTAACCATCTACGATCTTTCAGGCAGAGCGGTTCAATCTTTAGTGAGTGAATTTCAAACAAGCGGCAACCATTCAGTCAATTTTGATTCTGGTAATCTTTCCAGCGGCGTTTACTTCTACCAGTTGCAGGCTGGCAATGGGTTTGTTGAGACAAGAACAATGATATTGATGCGATAGAAAGTGTACCACATAGCAATGCAAATCAAACTGTCAGCGCAGGATAGAGCTTTATGAACCATTTTATTAGGTCAGGGATTACATTCTCCAGATTCGTATTTCTGTTTATCTTTGTTTCAATTCCAGTATATGGAGCTACCTATTATGTCGATGCTTCAGATGGAAACGACAACAACAATGGCACATCGCAGGCAACTGCCTGGAAGACAATCAATAAAGTTAATTCCTCCAGTTTCAATCCTGGAGATAATGTTTTATTCAAAAGAGAGGAAATCTGGCGGGAGGCACTTGTTGTACCGTCATCCGGCTCCTCTGGGAATCCGATAACGTTTGGTGCTTATGGGAGTGGAGAAAAGCCAATAATAAGTGGTAGAGATTCAATATCCGGGTGGAGTGCTGCTGGAAATTGGGTTCAGGACGGTAATGTTTGGTCTATCAACTTGGCCAACGACCCTTACCGGTTATTCTTATCCGGAACCGAGTACATTGAAGCAGAAACTGAAGGAAGCATAAATTCCAGCGAACGATGGTGGTATGATCGAGATAATAATAATCTTAGAGTTTACGCGACTATGAATCCTTCAACAGCATACTCTAATGTCGAAGGCGCAAGAGTGCTTGCTTTTTCCACAGTGTTCATTACAGAAAGCTATGTTACTTTTCAAAATTTGGATGTAAGGGGAGGAGCAGCAGCGATAGAACTTGAGGATTTGGATCATGTCATTATCGATAACTGTACAGTTGGATTGTATTCTGGATTCCAAGGAGTTCGATTAATAGGTTACAGCAGTACAGTGAATTACTGTGAGATTAAGAATTGCTTGATAGAATCCGGTTATGATAATTGGGATTATTCATATATGAGACCTGATGGATATCATTTACAAGATGGGATTTATATTGGACATGGTGCAAATTATAATAAAGTGTATGGAAATACAATATCCAATTGGGGTCATGCTTGTGTTGGAGTAGAAAATCTTGACCATCCTGCTGAAACAAGCAATTATAATGAAATATATGAAAATTTGTTTTTACTCAGCAGTTTTGATATCAATATTCCTCTGTCCGGTGAGGGTTGAGGCGAATATATCTCCACAACGCATCCCGCAGCTGGACAGCCTTGCCTCTGACATATCATTTCTGGGATA
>JABCTV010000030.1 GCA_018238205.1 Candidatus Thorarchaeota archaeon | reverse complement strand
ATCGATGGCTTCAAAGTATCCTCGAACAACTGCACTCTAACGGACAATACCGCTTCCAGCAACGAACATGGATTCTATTTTGAGAGCGCAAACAATTGTACTCTAACATACAACACCGCATTCAGCAACACAATAGGCGGTGTAAACCTAACGACAGGGAGTGAGAACAACACGCTCTATCTCAATCGACTTGGGAACAATGGTGAATCTAACGCTCAGGATGACGGAGGGTCTAATTTCTGGGACGATGGTGTTTCACTTGGTAACTACTGGTTGGATTACGTCGGTACAGGAACATACCCGATTCTAGGGAGTGCGGGGAGTGTAGATAACTATCCGATTTTCTGGGATATCATAGTCCCGACAGTGGACAGTCCATCGGATGTAGAGTACACAGTGGGGGACAGTGGAAACTCAATCACCTGGACTCCCAGTGATGGCCATCCTGAGAGCTACACCCTCTACCTAGATAGTACGCCAGTCAAGTCAGGAGCATGGAACTCAAGCTCCGAGTCTATCACAATCTCTGTTGATGGATTGGGTCTTGGCACTCATAACTACACCCTTGTCGTGACCGATGTTGGTGGAAACACTGCTACTGATACCGTACTTGTGACGGTCCTGGCTGTCACTACCACTACTACAACCACCACTACAACCACTGAACCCGGAGATCCAATGTTGATTCTGATACTCGCGGGTGCCGGAATCGCGGTTGTGGTGATTGTAATCATAGTGTTCTTGAAAAAGAAAGGGGTATAGAGAACAGCCCCCTGATTTTGGTCGGCACTAACATCGGATAAACTCGACCAACCAGCAAAATGCATAGTGGAACTGGGTGGCCTTCCTCTTCTTGAGGAACAGATATGTGTTCTCTATGAACACCATGGGTATCATTAATTCATTTATGCAGATGAGAATACTATGAATAGACGCCTTGGCTTTGAAGTTGGACCGATCCGCCCACCTAGCGAAGCAAGGAGTCTAATAGTCAGAGTGACTCGAAACTGTCAATGGAATCGATGTACTTTCTGTCCGGTCTATAAGAACAAAGAATTCTCAGTCAGATCAGTAGATGAGGTGATTTCAGATATTGACTTGCTATGCAAGCATCTCTCGAGTATCCGAGCATCCTTCGAATCTCCCCATGAAATTTCTGCAAATCAGGTCTGGGCACTCACTCAGAAAGTGAATCCAATGGAGCTACCTGTTTTTGATTATGCACTCAAGTGGTTCAATGATGGAATGCATTCAGTTTTCCTGCAAGATGCAGATTCACTCGTCATAGGTTCTGAGAACCTTGCTAGAATACTTAGATATCTGCGTGATACATTTCCTTGGATTGAACGTGTGACATCATACTCTAGATCTAGCACTCTCTTGAAGACTGGTGAAGAGGGGCTGAGAGAAATCAGAAATGCGAGTCTAAACAGAATCCATGTTGGATTAGAGTCTGGGTCCGATACGGTTCTTCGTTTTGTTAAGAAAGGAGCTACAAAAGAAATGCACATTCGTGCTGGGCGCATGGCAAAGGATGTGGGTTTTGAGCTATCAGAGTATGTCATGCCGGGTCTGGGTGGAAAAAAACTCACAGAAGAGCATGCTAAGGAAACTGCAGATGCTCTGAATCACATCAATCCAGATTTCATAAGACTCAGACCTCTTGCTCTCACTTCAAGAGCTCCCTTGTTCTTAGAGAGTGAAAAGGGACACTTCCAGAAATGTAATGATATTGAGATTGTACAAGAGCTCCTGCTCTTGATTGGAAATTTAGAGGGAATATCGAGTATGATTTTGAGTGACCATATCCTTAATCTCTTTGCAGACCTAGAAGGACGACTTCCTCAAGATAAGGAGAGAATACTCTCGATACTCCACTCATTCCGTAGTATGGATTCAGAGTCGCAACTTCTCTTTCGTTTGGGCAGAAGACTCGGAATCTTCGAAAGCATAGGGGATATGAAGGACGTAAGAAAACTTGACAGGGCTCGGAATATTGCTACAAACAAGGGCATAACTACTAAGAACATCGATACTCTCATTGATAATTTGATGGAGCGATTCATCTAGGATTCCCATTCAAGGTATCCTTGGTTGCTGCAATCTCTTTGCGGAAGATAATGTTAATGGCTAATCATTTCCAGAATTCACTACTCTTTGGGTACTCCTTAAATCCGCAGACTAAATGAACTACTTGGAAATATGAAGGAAGAGTGAATAAGAGAATGAAGATGAAACTAATAGGTAGAATCAAGAACTACAATACTTTAGGGATAATTCTAATCCTATTGATTTTAGGGTGTGGGTTGAATTCACGTCCATCTTCAATTTCTCTCGTGGAAACACAAGATTTTATACCAACGCAAGATTCAGTTACTTGGCAGATTCAGAATCATTCTTACTTTCATGAAGACACAACTTTCAGAGATGTGTGTTTTATAAATTCCACCCATGGGTGGGTTGTAGGTCAAAACAAGACGGGTCTTGGAGGAGGAATTATTCTCAATACCGAAGATGGTGGCAACTCTTGGCAACTTCAGCTCTATAAGGCAGCTCATTGGTTTAGTTCAATTGACATTCTCGATAGTCAAACTATATGGGTTACTGGCACAGGAGGTTTTGTATACACAACTAACGGTGGTCAGTCCTGGAATGAAAGTGTGGTTATATCTATAAAAGCAGGTTTGGGAGCAGTGAAGTTCATCAATAAAACTCATGGTTGGACGTCTACAATGAATGATGTCTATAGAACTACTGATGGTGGACAAACTTGGTACAATATCACAACTTGGACCTTCGATGACTCTCTAAGAATGATTCACTTTGTGTCCCCCACTGAGGCGTATGCTATTGGATTCTATGGGATTTATCATACCGAAGATATATGTGAAACCTGGGAACGGAAGTACTCACTGGGTGGTTGGTCTCTTTCTTTTGTGAGTGATAGTGAAGCATGGGCAGTGGCTGATAGTTGGATTGCAAAAATGGTCGATAGTGAAACGTGGGTTGAACAACCAACACCTCGTTCGACTCACGGTTTTGGAGCAGCAGCACCTCCATACTTCACGGATATATACTTCATTGATCAAATGCATGGTTGGCTTGTAGGCCTGGAAACTCCTGTTGCGTATACACCGAATGGTGGAGCCACTTGGTATGCTCAGGATGTGCCAGATGAAATGGACCGAAGAATGAATGCTGTACACTTTGTAAACGGTACATGCGGATGGGTTGTAGGATCTGGTGGTTATATCATGAGAACTACCAACGGAAATAGTCTTGGAGTGCCCCTTCAAACTCCTTTCGAAATCCCACCCGCCTATATTATAATTGGGATTCTCGTTGCAATTGTAGTAGCTGTCAGTGGATTCAGTTACTATCGAAGATACGGGAAGAAGGGATTACATAGTGTTAGTGATTCAGATGGTTCATGAATATGTCAAGTGACTTGATGCAATAACACCAATAACCTACAATGGGATGTTACCATGTTTCTTGGGAGGTCTGCTCTGTCGTTTACTTGAAAGTACATCAAGACCCTTGCATATCAAACCACGAGTTTCCCGTGGGAAGATGACCTTGTCGATGTACCCAAGCCCTGCTGCAATGTAGGGATTTGCAAATTTGTCCCTGTAATCCTTCACGAGTTCAGCTCGCTTCTTCTCCTTGTCCTTGGCAGCCGCAATCTCCTTTCGGAAGATGATATTGATTGCTCCATCCGGTCCCATCACTGCAATCTCAGCCATAGGCCACGCATACACCAGATCAGCTCCGATGTGCTTTGATGCCATAACATCAAAGGCTCCACCATATCCCTTCCTTGTGACAATCGTAATCATCGGCACAGTAGCCTCTGCAAAGGCGTATAGTATCTTTGCTCCATGACGGATGATACCGCCCCATTCCTGTGTAGTTCCGGGAAGATAGCCAGGAACATCCATGAATGTGACAATTGGAATATTGAAGGCATCACAGAATCTCACGAACCGCGCACACTTGTCAGACGCGTTGATATCAAGAGTTCCCGCTAGATGTGCAGGATTGTTACCAACGATTCCCACCGAACGACCATCAAATCGAGCAAAGCCCACAATCATATTCAGTGCCCAGTACTCATGAACTTCAAAGAATTCACCATTATCAGCAACCAGTTTCACAACATCACGCATGTCATACGGTTTGTTTGGATCATCAGGGATTATCTCGTCAATTGACTCATTAACATCATCAGGCGCATGACCTGTATCAATCCTTGGTGCTTCCTCAAGATTGTTCTGGGGAATGTAACTGAGAAGCGATTTTATCTGCTCAAAGCAGTGGTCCTCATCTTCGCTTGCAAACTGGGCAACACCACTCAGCGTATTGTGGGTCATGGCTCCACCTAGTTCCTCGTGGGTAACCTCCTCACCTGTGACTGTCTTTATCACATCAGGACCTGTTATGTACATCTGGGATGTTTCTTTCACCATTATCGTAAAGTCCGTCACCGCTGGACTGTACACTGCCCCGCCTGCGCAAGGACCCATTATCGCAGATATCTGGGGGATCACTCCGCTCGCAATGGTGTTTAATCTGAACACGTCGGCATAGGCTTTAAGTCCACGAATTCCCTCAAATAACCGGGCGCCAGCCCCGCTATTTAGTCCAATAACAGGTACTCCAGCCTCCATTGCAAATTCCATGATCTTGACCATTTTTCCACCATACATCTCAGACAGTGAGCCGCCAAAAACTGTGAAGTCCTGACTGAAAATGAAGACCTTTCGTCCACTGATTGTTCCAAATCCTGTAATTACACCATCACCGAGGATTTTCTTATCTGCTAATCCGAAACCGGTTTCTCTGTGTACAACGAACTCATCAATCTCAACAAATGACTCTGGGTCCAATAATTTATCGACTCGCTCCCTTGCTGTAAACCTTCCTTTCTCATGCTCCTTCTTAATTCGGTCTTCACCGCCACCAAGTTTTGATTCTTCTCTGAGTCTTGTGAGTTCATCAAATTTGTCACTGTGTTTGGCCATTTGTAAGAACACTCCTAAGGTTCAAGCTAGACATGCAATCAATAATAGTTTTGAATGTTCTGCTAATCAAATTGACAGAGGACATTCCTATGATTCGTTCTTTGCATATTGTTGGCGTCTAGATTTTGGCGTGAAAAGGAAAAGGATGTAGACTCCTAATCCTACGAACAGACCCCAAAAACCAACAGCGAAGATAATATGACTTGGTAAGAATGGTAACACCTCAGGAAACAAGAACATAGTAAGAGAAATTGAGAAGATAGCAACAGGTATGAATAACTTGATCATGTAATTCACATTGAAATCACTCGTTTCGTTTTGGTCTTGATTTCGCCTTCGTAGTTCAAGAAGTAAGACAACAGCTAGCACCATCATAGTTCCCACAGCTAAATACTCCCCGAGGAGCACGATCATATAGAGATGTGTAAAGTGAATGAACTCACTCTGGTCATCAGTTGCCACTCCCTCGTAGATTGGGATACCATCAGGCCAACCTAGGACTATCCGATAATAGAACTGATTTGAATCATAATCTCGATGCTGTTGCATTGTAAACGGAAAGGCTGTTGGTGGCATCACTCTAAGTTCTTGATTTGGACTAGTAGGAATCTCTACTACTGGGATGCTACCTGCTGTAATTACGGTCATTCCTGCGATTACTACTGCAATAATAGCTATGCCAAGAGCTTTCTCACTGAGCTTACCCTGCAGGCGATTCCTTGCGACAACACATGCGAGTACGACAAAGATCAATTCTCCTCACCGAGCACAAACAATGTGCAGTGTATGTTTACTATTGCAATATGTGTTGTCATTGTGCGATGACTGTATCATATCTAGTCGCTAATGCTAAAAGTAGAATGGAGAGAATGATACATAGTATCTCAAGTTTTAGCGGGGTTCTTTGATTGGTAGAAATGCCAGATTGGATTCAGGATTGGATTTCAAAGGATAGACTAGTTGCCAACAAGTATCGAATAAGTAAGAACTATCTTCGGCAATCGAGAAGAATCCAATTCGTGAGTGGTCAAGAGAACGCAGAGGGAATATTGGAATCATTCCATTATGTTGTTCAATCACAAAAATACGGAAAGTATAATGTGACTTATGATCGCGGCTACTATCACTGTAATTGTCCATTTTTTAAACACAGGAAAATCTGCAGTCATATTTTAGGAGTCTGTCAACGAACTGAAATTTGGCCAATTAAAGAATCAATCTTCCCTCCTGCCCAATCATAATTAGTCGTGTACCTTGAGATTAGCACTCTCGTGGATACTCCTTTATGGCTCGTTGTTTGCGCTATATTGTGGCAAGAAAGACCTACAGAGATGTTCAGGGATACCTCCGATTCATTGATTCTGGCAAACTTGTCCATCGCTGGAAAGCTGAGAAAAATTAGGACGTAGACTTCAGTCAGGAGAGGTAGTACATAATCAAAATATAATCAAGACAGATAATCGGTATGGAAATCTCCAAATCTTCAATTCTCGCAAAGCACACCAAGCCCATCATATCAAGAAAGCATGGGAGAGAACAAGAAGAAAAAGGACTCTCAAACGCTAACATTCGTCACCTTTAGAGAAATTGCGGAATATCACTTTATTTAAATATCGTAATTATTCGATGTTTTATCATACTTAACGACCGATTATGTATCGCAAGATATCCAGGAGATTATAGAATGCCAACTGATACATCCAACTCTGAGATTATAGAGAATGAAGATACCGTAAAGGAAAATGAAGTTCCAAGTAAAGACCTTAGCACCTTTGAGAAATATCTACCAATTTGGATTGGTGTTTGCATGATCTTGGGAATCATTCTATCACTAGTTGTTCCTGGAATAAGCGAATCTATTAATTCTTGGCAAGTTGCAGGTATATCAGTCCCCATAGGGATTTGTCTATTCTTGATGATGTATCCTGCTATGTTAAACATCCAGGTTTCTGAGTTGAAGAAGCTTAGAAGAAACCCGAAACCCATCATCCTCACCTTAGTTTCAAATTGGATCGTAGCTCCAGTTGTTGGATTTGTGTTAGCTCAAACTTTCCTCCCAGGTAATGAACAGCTCATTGTAGCAGTGATTCTACTATCTTCCAGCCCTTGCACAGCGATGGTACTGGTTTGGGGACACCTTGCAGAAGGAAATCAAGAACAGAATGTGGTTAACACGACTCTCAATACTGCAACAATCCTTGTCATTTTTGCACCCTTAGTCATATTGTTTACTGGAATTTCAAGCATACCCATTGATCGGTTGATATTAGTCATCTCTGTGTTATTATTCATCGGAGTTCCTTTGGTGTTGGGAATAGTTTCGAGGAAAACTTTGGTTAATTGGAGAGGAAACGAATGGTTCCAGAAAAAATATCGACCTGCAGTCGGGAATTTGGCCCTACTTGCATTACTTACTACACTGGTAGTTCTTTTCTCACTGAATGGGATGGTAATGCTGGAACATCCGGATCTACTTGTTTTAGTTTCAATCCCACTCTTGCTTGGTTTTGCCATCGTGGTCGGATATAACCTTGTGATTACTCGAATAGCAAAATTAGCTTACAAGGAAGCGACCATTACCGTTATCATTGGGTCTTCTAGTCACTTTGAAATCGCGATAGCTACAGCAGTATCAATCTATGGTGTAGGATCTATTGCAGCACTTGGTACTACCATGGGTCTATTTTGGGAAGTCCCAATTATGCTCGGTCTAGTGTATCTAGCAAAGTATCTCCGAAAGAAAGATTTCTGGAAAGGAGAACCCATGTGATGAGGTTTTAGTGATGACCGTAGACAATCAACTTTCTCGAAGAGTAGAATTTCATAAGGCTCTCGGAAATCCTGTACGTTTGCAGATTGTGGATTTTCTCACAAAGGGTGAGCAATGCCAATGTGATATCTTTCCTAAATGTGGACTTGCACAATCAACGGGTTCAGCATATCTTACAAAATTGGTGAAAGCTGGAATTCTGAATATCCGAAGAGATGGAACTCGAAAACTGTACAGTATCGCAAACTCCGAAATTTCAGAAATTATTGAAAATATACGTTCAGCTCTTAAGAATTAGTGTTTAGCAAGTTGATAACACTGGTTAACTAGCAGTTCTCGCGTCCTCGTGATGTGGGCATACGAATGATTTTTGCAACAGGCAATATTCTAGCAGGACCATAGGATTGTTTTGTGGGAGAGTATTCGCAATCAAGTAAACCCACTTTCCAAAGATCAGGATACTCCTTACGACCAGTATTGCGCACCTTGGTATGTCTAGGTTCAACTACTTGTCCATAACCGTATAATAGCATAGACAGGACAATAGCACCAATTAGAGCATATATCAGTAGTATGGTTATAAACTATAGTTAATAACTTATAATTCTTGAGGATGCCCCCACGAAATTCTACTTACGCTCTGCCATCTTTTTCAGATACTGCAGTTTTGAGAAAGTCAGTTTATCGTTTCTTTTGTAGGCCTCAGGTACACTGAGGTCTCTTAGATCCACATCGACCTTGTCGGAGAATCGGTCTATCCAAACTTCACGAGCCTCCCTTGCAAGAATGGATGCCGCAGCTACTGCAATCTCATCTTCTGCGCGAGGACGCTGTATCAACTCAATCTCTTCAAGAGGAACAACTCGAGATAGTCGTTGCTCAGTTTTTTTCCTAGCAAACTCATCTACAACGACTCTGATAGGAGTGTTTGAAGTGATATCATTATAGACCTCAGCTATCACCTTAGAATGCCCCCATGCCAGAAGGTCATTGAGATTCTTTCCCTCTTTATGCAGCTCCTCAAAACGTTCATTGAAGGTCTGTGGCGATATTAGCAGAACACTTCTACTACTGCACGTAGATTCAATCTCAGTAGTAAGTTCTCCAAGTCGTTCGATAGGGACTTCCTTACTATCCATCACACCCAAACTCTGCAATAAACGAGATTGATTTGGGGTGAGAGCAACTGCCGCAACCACCATGGGACCAAGCCATTCACCCTTGCCAGCTTCATCAGAACCAATAACTAATCCAGCTTCCGCAGAATCAGGAGTTAAAGATCGAACAGCAATTTGAACAATAGCTTCAGCTCTTGGACCATTACTCACGATTTTTCCGCTTGTATAAGCTATCACGGATTCTTCTGCAAATCGAATCCGAAAGGCTTCGTATTCACCCATTGTTATATCAGAAGATGCATGTTTACTTTCAAGAATCAGTTCCTTAATCCGCTTCAAATCCTCTGTTTTAACTTTGATAACTGCGGGCTTCACATGATCTCTCTCCAGTGCTCAATTGAACTATCTCTTGGATGCTCTTAAGTTACTAAGGTTTCGTGAACTATAATCGCTGAAAGTTTAATCACTTCGAAGATGAGTAACATCACCTATCGTTACATTCACTGTTCCATCCTCAGTGATGACTGCTAATGACCCATCATCAAGTAATTCTGAAGCGATTCCTATGATGGTTTGAGTACCATCGTCAATTCGTACTTTTCTTCCAAGGGTACCACTCATCTCTCTCCATTGCTTCAGAACTGTACTAAATGATTTTTCAGATTCCACAACTCCAAGCAATCGATCAATCGAATTGAGGACTGAGCACAACAATAATTCAGGTGAAGTGTGTTTTCCGAGTATTTCCTTAACAGAAGTTGCGTTATATGAAATATCTTCAGGAAATTCAGAAACAGAAATATTCTGATTGATTCCAATTCCAAGTATTACCCAATTGTCAACAGGGGTAATCGTTACAAGCTCATTCAATATTCCTGAAATTTTATCTTCCAAAACTAAGACATCATTAGGCCATTTCAAAACTATATTTTCAATCCCTAGAGATTGGACTCCTTCTGCTACAGCACATGCACAAAGAAGACTTGATAATGGAGCAAATTGAGGACCAAGACGAGGTCTAAGAACTAGTGAGAAGTAGAGACCTCCTTCAGGTGAGAACCAAGTTCTATTGTTTCGACCGCGACCCGTAGTCTGACGTGAAGAAACAATCAATAAATCCTGTTCAATCCCTTTTGTTATTCGACGTTTTGCTTCTAGATTTGTCGAGTCGATTTCATTGAAGACTTCAACTTGTAGTTGCAAAACTGATAACTTCAGACATTTATTAGTTAAGTTCAAGTCCAACATCGAATTCAATACACCAGTCCTAGAAATTCTTTCGCGGTAAAAGTACAGTGAGAACTTATATTGTAAACGTATTTGTGGTTCTCATGCCTAGCTTTGCCGGTGCCGTTATTCTCCCCAAATACAAGAAAACTCTACTTTTCAAGAATCGAGATATGGCTATCAAAGATTATCGCGATGAGATATTCTACGATGTTGATTGTTTTGGTATCCGTGGAGTCGATAATGTAACAGGAGAAGCGGGAGGCCTAGCCATTGGAGTGAACAGAAACGGTCTAGCCATCGCAAATACCCATGTGAGAAATACACCAGATCCGTCATATCACACGCTTACTGAACAACTACTGATGTTTGCAAAAGATGCTGAAGATAGCCTGAGCATGACGGTAGACCATCTGCAGAAGGGAAGAAAATACCAATGGGGGAACCTTGTCCTTGCAGACCATGATAGTATGCTTGGAATCGAATTAGCTGGTAGTAATCACTCAATTGAATGGTCGGAGCGTCGAGTTCTAAGAACAAGCCATCATATCATGCTCGATACAGAAGAAACTCTTCGCTCAGAAGGTACTGCCTATGATGATTCTGTGAAGAGAGTAGAGCGAGGATATGATCTGATACGTCAAGTTTCAACAGTTGAAGAAGTATTTACCATGCTAGGAGACCATGGTGAATCACAAGGTCCAACTAGTATCTGTAGACACGCGGGACCAACAAGCGAAGCTGCAACAACAATGAGTTATGCAATAGAGATTGATTACGATACAAAATCAGGAAGACCAAGGATTGTATTTCACGTTGCAAAAGGAAATCCTTGCCAATCGAATTATGTAGCAATCCCTATCATCTTCCCAGCTGATGACGAAATTATGAAACGAGCTACTCAGTTCTATCCATTTTAGCGGTCCATTGACCAAACCACAAGGCTAAATCGGAATATAATCTCTTCTCAGAACTATGAAGACTATTGACCTTCGAAGTGATACAGTCACCCAACCTACTGATGAGATGATAGAAGCCATTGTTCAGGCTCATAAATCAGGGAGATTGGGCGACGATGTGATTGGTGAAGACGAGGTCATTCATGATCTTCAAGAAAAGGCTGCACGAATCCTTGGGAAGGAATCCGCCCTTTTGGTTACTTCTGGCACTCAAGGAAATGTCATCGCACTTCTAGCTCAAGCATCAAGTGGTGATGAGATTGTTGTAGAGGAAAAATCACATACTTATCTCTTTGAAGCAGGTGCTATGTCATCACTTGGTGGACTATTTCCAAAACCAGTAAAGAGTGTGAGAGGGTATATTCTTCCAGAAACTCTTGAAGCTTCAATCAACCGAGATGACGCACACTTAGCAAAAACAGCAATGCTAGTAATCGAGAATACGCACAACTATGCAGGTGGAACAATCATCACTCCAGAACAAGTTAAAGACCTCACGTCAGTAGCCCGTGAGCACGAACTCAAGATTCACTGCGATGGAGCTCGTTTATTCAATGCAGCTGTTGCCTTGGACATTCCAGCAAAGAAACTTGTTGAAAATATAGACACAGTTCAAATATGTTTCAGTAAAGGTCTCTCAGCACCAGTTGGCTCAATCATTGCAGGTACTGAGGAGTTCATACATGACAGTCATCGCATCAGGAAGAGGCTTGGTGGAGGTATGCGTCAGGCGGGAATCATTGCTGCACCCATGATTGTTGCACTGGAAAAAATGGTTGAGAGATTAAAAGATGACCATGATAACGCCAAACTGTTGTATCAGAGTATTTCAGATATTCCAAACCTGATCATAGAAGAACCAGACACCAATATTCTCTTCCTAGGATTAGATAATCTACCAATTGATGCAATGAAATTATCAGAGGAACTTGGAAAGGATGGAATTCTGGTATATGGTGGATACGGAGAACGGACTAGAATGGTCTTGAATCGCATGGTGGACCATGAGGATGTAGTCAAGGTCGCAGAGGTTCTCAATAGGATCCTGAGAGCTGAATGAATGTATATTCAGGACTTTAGCTGGTGGTCGCAGCTTTTGATTATGGTGCGGATATGTTTCTCCCAGCTGGGAGCTAGCTCAAGTGCTTTCCTTGCACAACTTCGTGCTTCTTTATACTGGTGTAAATTGAAATGAAGTCGACTCTTGTAAAACCAAGCATGAGCATAATCTGCACTAGCTTTGATGGCTTGGGCATATGATTCTAAAGCTTCATCGTATCGACCATTTGCCTCATGGCTTTTAGCCGATCGATATAGATCATATCGAGACACTGGGGTCTCAGACATTTTTGTTCCTCCTTTTGACGTAATATATTAGGCAATTAATAAGATAAACATTTGCAGTTTGCGGTTTTGCGCAATTGGAGCTCAAAATAATGAATCATTCATCAGGAGTGAAAAGGCTCACAGAGTTCGATAAGTACGCCTCCTGAGGTTTTCGGGTGGATAAATGCAATTTTCATGTTATGCGCACCAATTCGAGGTGTGCTGTCAATCAACTTTGCACCTGCTTCATGATGACGAGCAATAGCAGCATCAATATCGTCTACCAATATCGCAATATGATGAATTCCACCACCACGTTTCTCAAGAAACTTCGCGATAGGACTGTCTTGAGATGTGGGTTCAAGAAGCTCGATTTTACTATCACCTATGGTGAGAAAAGCTACACGGACCTTCTGTTCAGGAACCTCCTCTGAACCACTGTAATCGAGACCCAGAACATCTCTGTAGAATCCAATCCATTTCTCAATACTCTCTACTGCAATTCCTATGTGGTCAATTTTTTCTACTGTCATTGTTCGCACCTGCTACAAATCCGCTGCTTTGTATTCTCCAAAAACATCCCGTAAAACTCCACATACTTCACCAAGTGTCGCATAGACCTTTACTGCTTCAATAATCAGAGGTACCAAATTGGATTCACCTTCAGCACCTTGGCGAAGGTCACGCAGTGTAGTTTGTACTCTATCATCATCTCGAGTCTTTCGTAGTTTTTTGAGTTGTTTGATTTGCTCTCGCTCTGATTCAGGATCGACGCGAAGATAGTCGAATTTCTGCTCTTCATCAACTTGAAATTTATTGACACCCACGACTACACGTTCGTTGGAATCAACGCTCTTTTGGAATGAATAGGCCGCATCATGGATTTCTCTTTGAATGTATCCTTTCTCAATTGCAGCGGGAGCTCCACCCATTTCATCGATCTTCTGAATATATTCCATGGCCTTGTTTTCAATCTCATTTGTAAGGCTTTCAATATAATAAGAACCAGCAAGAGGATCGATTGTATCTCCTACACCCGATTCATAGCCAATAATCTGCTGAGTACGAAGAGCTATCTGAACGGATTCCTCTGTTGGAAGGGATAATGCTTCATCCCTTGAGTTTGTATGGAGTGATTGAGTTCCACCGAGTACTGCCTGAAGTGCTTGAAGTGTGACTCGGACAATATTATTATCGGGTTGCTGAGCTGTCAAAGTACAACCTGCAGTCTGAGTATGAAATCGCATTCTACAGGAACTATCTTTCTTTGCTTTGAATCGTTCACGCATTATCCTGGCCCAAAGTCTCCGTGCAGCACGGAACTTGCATATCTCCTCTAGAAAATCACTATGGGACCCGAAGAAGAAAGAGAGTCGAGATGCAAAAGCATCAACATCAAGGCCCACATCAATTGCTGCCTGTACATACGCAATACCGTCGGCAAGAGTGAATGCCACCTCTTGCACAGCCGTCGATCCACTTTCTCGTATATGATAGCCCGAGATTGAAATCGAATTCCAAAATGGCATATTCTCACTGCAGAATTTGAAAGTATCAGTAATCAGTCGCATAGAGGGACCGAGGGGGAAGATGTAGGTTCCACGTGCAACTATTTCTTTCAAGATATCATTCTGTATAGTCCCACGCAGCTTATCCATAGAAACTCCCTGCTTTTCAGCCACTGCAATATACATTGCAAGAAGTACAGCTGCATCAGCATTGATGGTCATCGATGTTGAAACCTTGTCTAATGGGATGCCATCAAAGAGAACTTCCATGTCAGCAAGTGAATCTATTGCAACACCTACTTTTCCAACTTCACCTAATGCCAGTGGGTGATCTGAGTCATATCCAATCTGAGTAGGTAGGTCAAAGGCAACTGAGAGACCTGTCTGACCTTGATCTAAAAGGAATTGAAATCGTTTGTTTGATTCTTTTGCAGTTGCGAAACCACTATACTGACGCATAGTCCATAATCGACCTCTGTAGCCAGTAGGTTGGATATTTCTAGTAAAGGGGTATTCACCAGGGAATCCAAGATCTTTTTCATAATCCAAATCTTTGGAGTCAAGTGGTGTATAAAGCCGATTGACAGGTAGTCCAGAGATTGTTAGAAAGGTCTCTTGCCTCTCAGGAAATCTGCCAATGGTTTTTGCAACAGTATTTTCATCCCAACGCTTTACAGCGGCGGGGAGAGTTTTGTTATCTCCCATGTAAAATCACCTAGTTTCACTAAATAGGAATTCAGCAATCAATTGTTCAGCAACAGTATAGGGGTCCTGTTTCCTCTTCGCAATCATCTTGATTGCGTTCTCATATTCAGGTTTACCCTGGAGTTTTTGAGAGAGCTCCTTTGTTAGCTTATACTTCATTAGCTCTTGCAGTTCATCTCTGCTTCTTTGGAGGCCCTTCTTTTGTAAGAGACCTGATTCTTTCAGGTGTTCAAGGTGAGCTAAGATACTATCAACCAGCTCAAGAATACCTTCCCCACTACGTGCATTTGTTAACAGAACTGGAGGTCTCCATGCTCGTTCTCTTTGGTCAATATCAAGCATTGCATTAATTTCTGTGACCTTCTTATCAGCTCCAACAAGATCACTTTTGTTCACAACGAAAATATCAGCTATCTCCATAATGCCTGCTTTTATTGCCTGGATGTCATCACCACTTCCAGGAACATCTGTCACTATCACGGTATGAGCGACATCAATAACCTCAACTTCGGATTGACCGGTCCCCACAGTTTCCACGAAAATGATGTCCTTTCCGAATGCATCTATGGCTCGAACAGCATCGGATGTTGCTCGTGCGAGTCCTCCAAGATGACCTCTAGTCCCCATGCTACGAACATAGACCTCATCGTCAAGACTATGTTCCTGCATTCTGATTCTATCGCCAAGTAGAGCACCTCCAGTAAATGGGCTGGACGGGTCAACACAGACTATCCCTATCGTTTTAGAGCGTTTTCTAAACTCAGTTGTTAATTTTGTGACCAATGAACTCTTCCCAGAACCTGGAGGTCCAGTTACGCCAATGATGTGACCTTTGCCAGTATGTTTGTAGAGCTGACTGAGTGCTTCCAGTGCACGAATATCCTCATCTTCAATGAGAGAAATGAGACGTGCAAGATACCGCCTCTTTTGATTCAATACTCCCTCAATAAGTTCAGCAACTGACAATTTCAGTACCTCTTTTCCTAGAGCTACAATTTTACATTGGCCTTGATGTACTCAACAATATCATCCAGTGGTGTACCAGGACCGAAGATCTCGCTAATTCCTGCCTTTTTCAAACTAGGTATATCATCTTCAGGAATAATGCCACCACCAGTAACTAAAATGTCGTCAGCGCCTTCTGCTTTTAATAGCTCCATTATCTTTGGAAATAGCGCATTATGTGCACCACTAAGAATGCTAAGTCCGATACAATGGACTCCTTCATCAATAGCTGCACGAACCACCATCTCAGGGGTCTGTCTAAGTCCTGTATAAATGACCTCCATGCCAGCATCTCGAAGCGCTCTAGCTACTATCTTTACACCGCGGTCATGTCCGTCAAGGCCTGGTTTTGCCATAAGTACGCGTATCTTCTTAGAAGAACTCAAGAATCCACCTCAGGTTGATGACTAACCCAAAGAAACCTCGGTGTCGATATAAATGCTTTCGATTCATCGAAATGGAAAATATCATTCTTCCATGATATGTACTACGTTCTCTCGACCCTCTCGGAAACGCCTTACAAGACCTCTCTCTTCAAGATTGTTGAGAATAAGACTCACTTTTGCTTGAGACTTGTCAAACTCTGTATAGAGGTCCTTCTGAGGACAGGAACCACCTTTCTGGCGGATTACCTCAAGAACTTCTTCTTCTTCTGTAGTTACTCCAATGAATCGTACCTTGCCAATTCGTCGCATGCGATATACAATTTTTGGACCAAAGACGGCTAATCCAAATCCAAGAAGAATTCCAAGAAAAGCTATAGCAATAGATTGTGTTAAGAATGATTGAATGGGTGCACCTTCATAGTTTGGAGTCTGGTATTTTATGATGAAAACTCGTTCTTGTCCAGGTTGAAGTGATTGAGTAAACCAGACAAATGCTAGTGATGAACCATCTGTATAATTTGAATCAGTATCAGGAAATAGCGGTACAACAGATTCCTGAGATAACATAGCCTCTTCAGGAAGAATGGCAGTGAAGGTAAAATTAGCCAGTCCGGTGAGGGGGCGTATGTAGTAGATGAAATCACCAACAAGTTTTGTTGGATCATTTGCAATAGTATAGTCTGACTGAAAATCAGATGAAAGAATGCCAAGCTCCACCCACACAGACTCGTTGGTTGCTAATGTTAATTCGAGATCGACAACAATCTGGGTATATCGATCAAAATCAATAACTGTTGCACTTGTTGATGAACCATTGACCATTACCAGAGTAACTATCGCTTCTAGTGAATCTATTCTAAAACAAAGTGTGTCAATAGAGGTTGCTCCAAGATTCGTCATTCTTGCTCGCACAGATACTGTTGTCAGTCCATCATTATCCATTGTAGCTTCAATAGATATAGGATCAAGCAAAACGTCGCATGTTGCTTGTGCTACTACGACATTACTCTGTACAGGTAGTACAGCAAAGGACGCAATTATCAGCACCAGTATGAATAGACGTTTTTGTTGCAAGATACAGCACCATTCTAGATTTCATTTATGTTAATCCAAGTTATGTTTGACTATACAGATGTTAAGATAAGACCTGTTTAAAATGATATGGAGGGCGGCGCCGGGAGGTCACCGCCCAGTGAGAGAGATTTGTTAGTTATTTCCTCCGAACCAACACAACTAGTATGGCAATCAATGCAACTGCACCGATTCCCGTTACAAGAACTGGGTCTATGGATCCAAGAATTGTGGGTGCGCCTTCAGGATACAGACCAATTGATGGGTCGTGAAGTATACTTCCGCCATCAAAATGCGGGTAAGCAAGATAGACAGCAACACCTTCACCAGTTGGGATGTAGGTGGCGTTCACATCTACTGCTTCGGCAGCTCCACCGGGCCAAGTTATGACTGCTGTGTCAAGCCAGCTGAAGAATCCCTGAGCAATAGCTGCTTCATAGTCTATGAAATCAATCGACTGAACATTTGTTCCATTCATAGATTCGAATCTAGTTTCATTTCCACCAGTTGTTGTCCAGTTCATCTCTGAATCAAGTGTTGTGTTTCGGAACCTCTCACGAGTTTGAATTCTGTGGCGATTAAGTTGAGGTTCAGAAAGGTGTTCTCTTTGGAGAGTCTGAATAGTTACCATGGATTCTTCGCTGCTGAATGGGAAGTTTCCAATCTCGATGTCAATTTTAAGTTCTGAGCGACCAGCAACTGTATAGTTTGCATGGGAACCATGGTCATCGAAAACTTCTCCTGCGTAGTCTTCAAGATAGATGTGACCCCAAATCTGCATAGTCACGTCTTTAAATCTCATGATGTCTGAAGTCCCTTCTAGTGCAGCAGGTGCTGCATCAGCCAACGGAGCAGTTCTGACACCAGACTTGGTGTATTTCAACCAAACTTCGGTGACTATACCACCCTCTTCAATCGTACCAGTGGTCAATGTCCATTCGTATGCGGATAGTGGTGCAAAATAGAGTTCTTCACCGGTTTGAAAACCACCATCGGCGTTTAGATCTTCGAACTCAGCAATCATCACAAAGGAGGTTTGAAATTTGGCATTTGCTCCATCATCATCAACAGCAAACCAAAAGTGGAACATAGGTACTTCTCCATTTGCCATAATTGTGATTATGTCAGTGTTAATCCAAACTGTTCCATCGTCTCCCCTTGTGTGTTCAGGAGGAGTTCCAGCACCCGGAGGTGTGGTGGTTGGACCTTGGGCACTTGCCAAGGCAGTCGTTCCCAAAAGGGCGACGATAAGGAACAAGGCAATCATTGTCTTTTGAAATGTTTTCATTATTGAAACCTATATCAAACCATGAATGATTAGTATATAACCTCTATTTCGTGTCTAAGTCGAAAATGAATAGAAAAGGGATATCTCCTGTTCGTTCTGAAGAAATAAAGCTTTATGGATGCTTGTAAGCATTTGTTAGATAAGATGAGATGGTTCTATGAAACCTGTTACTACACCTAACATTATTAGGGCTCAGGATTATATTCACATGAAGAAATGGATGGTACCAAAATATGGCCGCGGAACTGGATGAAATGACTCAGTACGACTGGTTTGCACATGCCAGATCGTATGAAACTAAGGGTGATGATAAGAAGGCACTAGAGGCCTACGAAGAAGCACTCAAAATAGACCAAGAATATGCTAAAGCCTGGTTCTACAAGGCCAGACTGCACTACAGATTAGGACAGAAAGAACTTGCAAAGGAATGTGCTAAGCGTACCATTGAGATTAAACCAGATTGGGAAAAGCACGTAAAGAAATACATGCCAGATATCTAGTTGAAAATCACTTCAGTGCTGATGATGAGTCAGGATATAGCAGAACAAAAACTGCTTGATTGAGGGTCAGTATTTTACGGTCTACCCATTGCATGACCATATCTACATTATCCTTAGAAGATATCTTGATCAGTGCCATAGTAGTAGCTTCTCTGCATTGATCAAGACCAAGTAGTTCCTCAATTGTCTGAACCAGCACCATTTGACGAACGTCAGGAGCTGTTTTTGTCAGCCAGTATAGAACATTATCTTTTGCGGTCGTATCTACATTAGTGTGTGATGCAGCTTCAGATATTGTGTTGGAGATATCTTTGACAACGTTACTATCCTTTAGGTCTTTGAGCTCGCTCTGAATAAGTGTAACAAGAGCTTCTGTATTTTCAGGACATTGACTCAATATGTCAATCAGGTCTGAACGGGCTTGCATCGGTCCAATTTCTTCGTCTTTGCTCAAAGTACTCAATACTCCATCAAATATAGAGTGGCGTCGCAGAAAGGATGTCCTTCAAATTGCTAATATGTGTGTTTGGTGTGAACTCAGGGACTGGTCGAGAAAAGATGGAGCTTGTCGAATTGTCATAACATCTCAGCAAATTCCGCAATGGTTTTCGTTACATAGTCAGGTGTGTTTTCAGGACCGTATTTTGCAATGAGTTCATCTAAGGATTCTTCACGATGATTGACCCAGACAGTTGTGATTTGGAGTCTTTTAGCTCCAACCATATCTGCATAATATTCATCCCCGACAAAAACGGTTTCGGAAGGTGTTACATCAAGGAGGGCTAGAGTTCTTTCAAATAGTTCTGGCATTGGTTTGTAGGCTTGAACATCTCCACAATCCACTATTGCCTTGAAATGATGTCTAAGTTTTGAATTATCAAGAATAACTCTGGAATTCCCTACAAAACCATTTGTTAGGATTCCTTGTCTAATCCCCCGACCTTCCAGATTGGAAAGAAGTTCTGGAACTCCTGGAAAAGGAGTTGATAACTCAATATGAAGGGATCGAAATCGTTGAGTTGCCTCTTCTACGATATCAGGATATGCATTGTATCCGATATCCTCCAAACTATTACCCATAGCAGCCTTTACAATATCGAAAGGAGGCTGAAAAGGAGCTCCTTCCGCAATCGCTTCTATTGTTTTGAAATATCTCGAAATGAGATTCCGTAGATATGCCTCTCTATGCTGGTCAGTATCTACATTGGAATTCTGCAATAGCCATTCACTAGCAACCAATGGATAGTGATGTGTATCCATCAGAGTTGAATCAAGGTCAAAGATTACTGCTTCAAACTCATCAATATTCAATGAATTCAGTTCATCCACCTTTTCCAAGATAGATACCTTTAGGGTCTAATTTTTTCATGATGTCAAGCTGCTTCTGAGTTGGTTCTTCTGTTGTGGGAACATCATCAGGAATTATCAGATCAAACATGACATTGTCTTTAATATCCTGCACAGTGAATCCTGGATGAACTGATTTCAGACCAATCTTCTTTGTGTCGGGGTCGAAATCCATCTGGCACATATCCGTAATCACGACTTCTGGGCCGCCTCCAACTAAGGACCACTTCTCACGAGCACCGGGACCATCCAAGTAGCCGGGTGAAGTCATATAGTCTAGCTTTTTGAGAAACTTCCGTTTGTCATGAGCCATCATTATTATGAGCCGCTTTGCTGACGAAGCAATGTCGTTACCGCCTCCACTTCCTGGCAACTTGACCTTTGGTGCATCATACGGACCAATGTAGCTCGTGTTCAGATTTCCATACTCGTCTATCTGGGCAGCTCCCAGGAAACCTACGTCAATCCGTCCTGCTTGAAGGAGAAATCCTAAGGTTTCAATGAGACCTATCGCAGCAGAACATCCATAGTAATACCGAGTGTCTGCTACAGAGAGTGGAACTTCTCTAGGCCTAGAATCAATAAAACCAGCCTCAGAAATTAGATTGGATTTAGGCGCATGGGTTTCTTTGGCTAACAATGCTGCAAGTAAGGGCATTCCGGTTCCACCAAAGACATTCTCACCATCACGAACGTGACTGGATGCACATGCTATAAGGAATTCAGTTTTTGTATACTCCACCACTTTTAGTACCCCCATGGTTTTGTTGCATGTAGCTTGTGAAGATTATCCCAGCCAACTAGGTTGAGATATCCATGATGATCATCAACACCGAGAATATAATTCTCCAAGTATTCCTGCCAGCCTTCTTCTGTACGAGTCATTTTATGGAACATTTGGAGATGCTCCAAATCGTAATCATAATAATCATGGCACATCATGGGATGAGCGATATATGGTAAGACGACAACATGGTCAACGTACATTGCTGGAATCTTAGTCTGGTCAGGTCTTGTTAGGACTTCTGTAGTGTCAATCAATTCTTCTGCGAGCACTATCAACTTCTTCCCACATCTGGATCCCTCAAGATCCTCTCCTACGATTCCATCAATCTGAGCATTACCTAGTTTGTCAACGCGTTGAACATGAACTATACTGAAATCTGGTTGAATAGAAGGTACAATACATATCTTATCTCCGGTGAATGGACAGTCCATTACCTTCAACTTGTCATCTCCCCGATATCGCCTAAGGTTGACCATATCAGTTCCCATCATACTTCGAATGGGCATGAATGGTACATTGAGGGCGCCGCCAAGGAATCGCATTGCCATGGCCAGATTTGAGTAGTCCTCTACTGCCAATTTTCCTTCAGACACTCTACGTCTGATATTGTAAGAAAGACCCAAGGCTTCGATAGCTGAGAAAGCAATCTCATATCGAGTAGCTACTCCAGCTCCTGCCATTATTTCAAGATCCACTTCAGAACCACAAGTGTAGACAGTCAGATTCCTCTTCTTCTGTCGCACTAGCTCGTGGGCGAAAGCAATTGGAGGTCTTTGGTATCCAAAACCACCCCAGAAGAGACCATCACCATCTCCGACCATCTTGGCTGCTTCTGCAAGCGTAATTCGTTTGTCTTCAACTTCAGCTTCAGTCAACTAATGTCACCCTATGAAAATTCCCATGTGTTAGTCTGGCGGCTTAGAAGCACTCTGCCTTTTATCATTAACCGTAAATGGATTCTATGCATAAGGATTCACAATTGACTTAGTATCAAGATCAAATTCACAATCACCAAGAAAATTTTGAGTATTCATCCAAAGTGGCACTTCCTTAAGATTCAGATTTCTACTCAAAGAGTTAGAAGGTACTAAGTATGGTGAGAAATACCATCAGTACTGGGAGTATAAACAATAGTCCACAACAGCAGCAACATATTGAACAGCAAGTCCCACAACCAGATTTCTTAGGTGGAGGTGATTCAGTTGTCCACGGAGCATCACCTTGATAGATAGTCCCAGGATACGAGCCTTCAGATGATACTCGAGGTTGTGTTCGTGGACCCTCACCTGGAAGCGAAAATGAACCAAAACCGGGCATGTATTCGAATTGACCACCGCAGTTATGACAACGGACCTTCACTTTTTCATCGTACCCAACACGAACATGGTCGGTCGAAACACTAGAACCACAATAAGGACAGTTTGGATTTTCGGACATTGTGAATCGCTCTGAAAGGTATTATGACATTATCTAACTGGAGAGGTTTTAAAGTTTCATGAGTGGGAACCTAGCAATTTATACGAGAGAAATACCCAGTAAGATACATGTCACTTAGTGAAAAGATAAACAATATGCCGAAATACACAAAGATTGGATTCTTTGCACCCCTCATCGCTTTGTCAGCTATTGCCATCGCTATCCTTCTGTCACCGGGATTCGACTGGTTCGATAATGCACTAAGTGATCTCGGACATTATACGAGAACGGACCTTGGTCCATACAAATTAATTGGAGCTATCGTATTCAATGGCGGTCTCATTGTAACCGCCATTTTGATGTTGTTATTCACAATCTGGTTTCTAAAATGGACAAAAGACAGTGCTACAAAGATTGGATTAATTCCTCTAGCAATTTCTTTGATCTTTTTAATCGGTATAGGAGTATTTTCTGAAAACTTTGGAGAACTCCATTATTGGGTATCGGTTGGATTCTTTCTGACATTCCCATTTTCAATGTGGGCTATCGGAATAGGATGGTTACGATTCTCCACTCTGAGATGGTTCAGTGTCATTTCACTCATCCTTCCATTCATCTCCCTATATTTGTGGGGGGACTACATGCTCGGTACGCCAATCTGGCAAAATGTAGCGATTCCAGAAATTGTTACAGCCCTTTCCGCTATTGTATGGTTATGGACTATTAACATGATGAAATATCAAGGAAAACTTGAGATGTTAGGTGAAGCATCGGAGAGTGCTGAATGATTGAGTCATGTTGAAAATCTCAAAAATATACCAAAAGGAAATCTGATAGGATTCATTGGACCTATGATTTCGTTTATCACTATCGCAGCTTCAATTGCAATTTCGCCTGGTTTCAGTTGGTCTGTCAACCCTCTAAGTGATCTGGGGAGCTGGTTCAGAACTGACCTCGGAGAATTGCAAATTCTCAGCGCAGTATTATTCAATGGCGGGCTCATTATTACAGGTCTCATGGTTTTGTACTTCATAATTTGGTTGATAAAACAAATAACAGACACACCATCAAAGGTGGCACTTTCAATTTTCGCATGCACAGCAATTCTCCTAGCTGGAATCGGAATTTTCTCTGAAGATTATCATTTAGGGCACATATTGACTGCATTACCATTCTTCCTCTCAATACCAATAGCATTGGGAGCAGTAGGAGTCGTTTGGCTCAGACTTTCGGAAATGAGGATTCTAGGAATCGTATCTATTATTCTGTGCACCATAAGTCTACTAGTCTTGTTCCAAGTTGGGGTAACACTAAGCACTGCAGTATTCGAAATCCTTGAAGCAATTGTTGTAATGGGGTGGGTTTGGTTCATCAACTACTCACATTATAGTGGTAAATTGTCAAGTATTCTAATAACTAAAGATGCACAAAAAATGGTATCTGACTAAACTTATAATTAGTTTTCAATATAATTAGTATTTAATTACAAATTATATTTGTACAAATTATCAGTTGCTTTTTATAGTATGTATAGAATGAAAGAAGATAGGTATTTCACAGGAGGAAGAGTGAATTGGGACTCCGTGAATATGTAATTAGGCGTAGTGTATATACAGTATTGCTGATTGTTGCGGTAGTTTGCTTCAACTTTTTCCTATTTAGACTTCCGACATTCTTGTTTGGGGCGAGCCCAGTTAGCCTGATGCTCAGCGACGAACTTCGTCGTAATCTGACACAGGATTTGCTTGAATCAATGTACAGAAACTTCGGTCTT